>JBARXS010000052.1:0-12195 GCA_049647465.1 Erythrobacter sp. | reverse complement strand
ATGCTGTACGCATCTTCTTGAGGACCCAATGAAATTCCGGATTGCGCCAAAGCGGAGCCGAAGTCGTCGAAAGAAGCTGACCCTTGCCAATAGAAGTTCAGAACCAGCCGGGTGAAGATCGAGCTCGAATCACGAACGGCCCGCATTCGCGATGCATTCCCGATGTCGATCAAGGACGGCATCGACGCGGCTAGCCTGTCCGTTGGACTGTACCGTTCGCGTCCGCTCGCATTGCTCTACCGCTTGAGGACAGTCGGTTCCACCGAGCAGGCCACAGAGATGGACGGATCACGCATGAATTTGCGCCACATATGGACATCCGACGCTTGGTCTGGCGGTGCCGGAGACCAACCGACGGTCAGACGAAGATAGGCATCGCGGCGATATCCAACCGCATTCAGCCCGACGCCATAGCCGCCACTTCCCCGAACGATCGCGGACCTTATCTGCGGTGTTGCGCTGTTTGCGATGAGCCATCGCGGGGCAGCACCTCGATAACCCAAGACTGCGGAATGCGCCCAATCCGCCGTCGCCAGCATGGTTTAAAGACATTCGAGATGGTTCGGCAGCCACAGGTCATCGTCACCAAGATGGCAGACGTAGGCCGAATCCACCTGCCGAATGACGGCATCTCGATAGGTTTCGCCATACCGCTCGCCCTTCGGTTTCCATACGTAAGAAATCCGATTGTCCTGGCGGCAGATCGCCTCCATGACCTCGCGGGTTCGATCGGGGGAGCCGTCGCAGATGACAACCATCTGCCAGTCCTTTCGTGTCTGAGCCCGCACTGATGCCGTTGCCATCAGCAAGGTATCGGCGTGGTCGAACGTCGGACAAATAATCAGAGTTGTCATATTAATAGAAGGAAAGGACGGTATTAATCAGGACAGAGACCTTGTAGTCCCGGACGACCACCTTTACACGCACCATATTGACGCGGGATGGAGCAGTCCGGTAGCTCGTCAGGCTCATAACCTGAAGGTCGTAGGTTCAAATCCTACTCCCGCAACCAAAACTATACGCGTTCCCACACGCTTACACGCCGCCCTCAGGGGCGGCGTTCGCGTTTCCAACATCCGTGGAAGCACTGTGGAAGCAAGAGGGGCCGAAGTTTTTCATATCGCTGCGTGAATCGGTGCCTGCAATGACTGTTGCTTCCAGTGCCGCTCGATCGGGATCATCGCATCGATGCCGGCCGGGATCCCGCTGCCAAAGGCGAGCTCTCGAACATCGACCACGACGACATCCAGTACCGACCGCTCTTCGGTCATGAGCACGAACTCGGTGATCCTTCCAGGCGGGCAGTCCCTCGAGGCCGGGTAAACGAGCGCGAGTCGCTTGCAGCGGTAGCGACTGGTGTAGGCGTATCATCTGATACGCGTCGCCGCTCGAGACGCCGGAGTTTGCTTCGCCGAGATCGAGGCGCTTCCATTTTGCATCGAGAATGGCAACGGTCTCAACTTCGCTCTGAATGGTGATGTCGGGGCGCAGCTGGAAGCCCGCCGTCACGAGGTTCTTCACAGGGCTCTGAATTCCGACAGAAAGGGGAGCCCCGGCCTGCACCTGGCAAGCATGCCGGATGTGCAGTCCGAGTACCGTCTCGAAAAGCTTTTCCATGTTGAACAGCAGAGCGGAACCAGCTGCGTCGCCGATGCGAACATCCGGATAGAGGCCTGTCAGCAGCCAGCGGGCCCGCGCAAACACCGGCTCCCAGTGTCGGATGGTGCGATCGAACCGGAGGGCACCGACGTCGCGAGCCCTGACCCTGCGATCGGGCACCTCGTCAAATCGATGGAGGAACGCCGCCACCATCGCGCGGGTCCTCGGGCTCAGCGCGAATTCGAGTAGGATTCGCAGGACGCCCTTCAACGTCTGATTGTAGGCGTTGTCGATGCTGCGCTCGTCGAAACGACAGAGCAGATGAGAACGATCGAAGGCGTTCGCGCGCAGGTGCTCGGTCAGCTCGAACCGTCCGCGGATGGCATTGAGGTTCTCCGTCCTCTCCGAGTACCGGGCAATGGCCCCGCCTCGGAGCGCAGATTTCACCTGGCTGCAGAAATCTTCGATGAAGACGTCCAGGAGGTGGCTGTGCTGTTGCCCAAGGCCAGCATCGCCCACGCGCTTTGATCCAAGCTCACCTGCGCGCGCAAGCATGGCCACCAGAAGGCCCCGCATGTCTTCGCTGCTATCGCTGCCATGGTCGATCTTTGGAAGTATCTCGATCGCCAGCTGCTTGGTTTGCAGGACTCCGCAGAACGGCCCTAACTTCAATGACCGATGGCCCCATGCGAGGACCCCGGGTGGCAGACGTCCGGCGAGTTTCGCGATGCCTTCTGCCTCGAGCTCGCTGATCTCGCCGGCCGGGCCGATGCTGACACCCTCCCTCTCTCGAAAGGTCAGGCACCTCATTCCGGTGGCTCGTAGATCTTGCGGATTGCGTCCGAGGTGATGTCGTCTTCCCGAATGATCTCGAAGGCCTCACCGTCCCCGATTTCGGCCGGGTCCGCCTTGGGAAAGAGCACAGCGGCATTCTGTGTCCGCGCCCGGACCAATTGCAGCTCCTCCTCTACGGCCTGGTCGGCGAGGACGTATCGGATCTGACGCCAGTCGTCGTAGAACGCCTCTTGCAGGAACGGCAGTATCTCCCGCGCAAATACACGGCGCAGCTCGTCGAAGGACTTCACAGGGTAGAAGTAGCTGTGGCCAAGGGTCTGGTCGCGATGCAGCAGGCGGGACAGGCGGGCATTCATGGCCTGCAGGAGCTGACGCAGGTCGATAGCCTTGCCCTCGCTGTCATCGATCGACTCAAGCAGTTCCGGCTTCGGCGTGAGTTCCTCGAACCGGAACCGGCGCCGTAAGGTGCTGTCGAGCAAAGCGATCGAGCGGTCCGCGGTGTTCATTGTGCCGATCACGTCGACGTTCGCGGGCACACCAAAACGCTCATCGGAGTAAGGGAGCGTCACTTCCAGGCCCTTGCAGCTCGCCAAGCGGTTTCCCGATGCATCGGTGTGGATGCGCTTGTCAACTTCGACCAGCGTGATCAGCTCGCCGAAGACCTTGGCGACGTTTCCGCGATTGATCTCGTCGATGAAGAGGGCGAACCGCTTGTCCGGCGCGCGCCGGCCCCGATTGCAAAGCCGCTTCAACACCCCTGGCTGCACCTCGTAGATGACGGCGCCGTTCTCTGTGACAGGTCGAATGCCCTCGACGAAGTCCTCGTACGCGTAGCTCTGATGAAACGTCACGAACTCGAAGCGATCACCGGCCTCGTCTTGGTATCGCGGCAGGTAATCTTTCTTGAGGCGGTAAGTCTTCCCGGTCCCGGGCGGGCCGCAGAGAATGAGGTTCAGGGGCGGCGCGAGTTTCTTTTGAGATGCATCCCCAGACCCGGCGTCGTCCCCCGGCGGAGTAGCGCCCGACGCGATAGGTGACAGCGCCTTCCATAGACGCTCCAGGGTCCGGGCAGCCTTTGCCTTGATCTCGATTCCGGGAGACTGCGGGTTCCATTCTTGGCCGGGCTCGCGGCTTTGCAGCTGTTCCAGAGGGACGATTTCGTCCGACGTTGCATCGCGGACGGAGTCGAATGCCACGTCAACGAAGCGCGTCGTCTCTCCGGCGTCGGCCCGGGCCTGTTCCCAGTGCTCGGCTTCGTAGGGCGCGCGCGTGACCTTTCCGACTGCAACGACGCCTTTCGGAGGGCTGCCGGTGCGGATCAGAAAGACGCGGTCACCCTCGCGCGGCTTGCTCGAGCTGCAGCGCCATCGGTTGTCGGCCTTCTCCCCGCTGATCGTCGTGGCGCGGTCGGCCGCGAGTGTGTCTGACCTGCCCCCCGAGGGTCCCTCATTCATAATGAGAGTTTGCGGATTTGGATTTCATAAACGGTGGCTTCATTTTGGGCAAGCACGTCGCGCGTGGCCCCCTCAGATTGTTCCAGCGCACGACGCGCTTCTGCCGGTGTTTGGTTCCCAAGCGATGAGTGCGGCCTGACGTTGTTGTAATCGTATCGCCAGAGTGCCAGCTTACGACGGGCGTCATCCAACGTATTGAAGATTTCCTCATTCAACAGCTCGTCGCGCAGGCTGCCATTGAAGCTTTCTATGAACCCATTCTGCTGAGGTTTTCCGGGGTCGATGTAATGCCAATCAACGTCGTTATCACCGGCCCATTTTAGGATCGCACGACTAGTAAACTCCGTGCCGTTATCACTGACAATGCAGGCAGGCTTTCCATAAATACGGACAAGCGCGTCAAGTTCCCGCGCGACACGAGCGCCCGAGATGCTGGTGTCGGCCACCAAGCAGAGGTTCTCGCGGCAACAATCGTCGTTTACAGCCAGCATGCGGAACTTGCGTGACGCACCAAACGTATCAGACACAAAATCCAGCGACCAACGTTCACCTGGTCGCAAGGCCACCGGCATGGGCGTTCGTGACCCACGTGCGCGCTTGCGGCCCCTTCGCCGCCTGACGCCCAGCTTTTCGTCAGTATAAAGCCGATACAGCTTTTTGTGGTTCATGATCATTCCTTTGCGTTCCAGAAGCACGCCGATCCGGCGATAACCGAACCGACGCCGCTTGCTGGCAATCGCTTTCATCTCTTCGCGAACTTCTGGATTATCCGGCGGCCGATCACGCCGGACAGTCTTGGGATCGACACCGACAAGCCTACACGCCCGACGTTGCGAGATGTCGTGATCCCGCATTGCCTTGCGTGCTGCAGCCTGTCGCACATTCGGTGTCGTCAGCTCTTTCCCAGCAAATCCTTCAACACAACATTATCGAGCATCGTGTCGGCCAGCAGGCGCTTCAGCTTAGCGTTCTCATCTTCCAGCGATTTAAGGCGGTGGGTATCAGAAACGTTCATGCCGCCATACTTGGCTTTGAACTTGTAGAACGACGCAGGGCTAAGACCATGCCTGCGGCATACCTCAGCAGTTGGCATCCCAGCTTCTTGTTCTTTGATCATCCCGATAATCTGGGCTTCTGTAAAACGACTCTGTCGCATCTTTATGCTCCTTCAAAGATTGAGCAAACTCTACATCAATGTGAGGGAAGTTTCGGGGGGCAGGTCACGCAGGAGCGCCGCAAGCACGATCTCCGACTGGGCGGGAAGGATCGTTGCCGCGATGAGCGCAGAGGAAAACAGACCGCCATAGGCGGCGAGCCCGGTCACCGGATTCCGATCGGAACGGGATTTGAGAGCGGCCATCCGCCGGATCAAAGGTGAGACGCCCAGCGGGGATGCTGATCGTCCACGACGAACGAATGGGCATGACGCCGCTCACCGTGCAGATGCGGGTGATCGAGCGGCAGGTTGTCGTGGGTGTGCTCGAACTTCGAAAGGTCGCCCGCAGGCCAGAGCGCCACGGCGACGAGGATGCCGATGGCCGCGATGAGCGCCAGCCCGATCAGCGCGGGCACGACGCCATAGACCGTCAGCAACCAGCCCGACAGCGGATAAGTCACCAGCCAGCAGGCGTGGGATAGCGCGAACTGCGCTGCGAAGAGTGCTGGCCGGTCCCCGGCATGGGCGGAGCGGCGCAGCAACCGGCCCGAAGGAGTGAGGACGGCGGAGTATCCCAACCCCACGAGCAGCCAAGTTGCCAAAAGCATGGTCCAGCCAAGACCGGCTATCATGACCGTCACCGCAAGTCCCAGCAGTGACGCAACCATCAGCACCGCGCCACCGATCATGACGGGCCGGTCCGGCAAGGCATCCAGCAGGCGCGGGAGGACCAGTGCCGCCGTCATCGACCCCGCACCGAAAGAGAACAGCGTCCAGGCCAGCGCGCTGTCCGACAGGCCGAGCGATCCGCGCACCAGAACGACGGTATTGACCAGCACCATCGCGCCCGCCGCTGCCGCCGCAAGGTTAAGTGCCAGCAGCCCGCGCAGGCGCGGTGTCGCCAGATAGATGCGGATGCCGCGCGTGGTGCGGTCATAGACACCGCGCGACTCGGATGGCGTGGGGGTTGGCAACAGGACCGAGACGACCAGGAGGGCGGAGGCCACGAACCCGACAACCGTGCCGAGGAATAGCGAATTGTAGGACATCACCGCAAGCAGGAGCGCTGCCAACATCGGACTGACGATGTTCTCCAGGTCGTAGGCCAGCCGGGAGAGGGACAGCGCGCGGGTATAGCGCTCCTCCTCGGGCAGGACATCCGGGATGGTCGCCTGAAACGTCGGCGTGAAGGCGGCAGAGGCCGATTGCAGCAGGAAGATCAGGACGTAGACCTGCCAGACCTCGGTCACGAAGGGCAGCGCCAATGCCACGCCCGCCCGCACCAGATCGAGCGTCACCAGCAGCGCGCGACGCGGCACCCGGTCCGCGAAGGCTCCGGCAATCGGGGCGATGCCGACATAGGCCACCATCTTGATGGTGAAGACCGTGCCCAGCACCAACGCCGCCTTGTCCCCGGCGAGGTCGAAGGCGAGAAGCCCGAGCGCCACCGTCGCAAGCCCGGTTCCCAGAAGGGCGACGACCTGCGCCAGAAACAGGTGACGGTAGGTGCGGTCGGCAAGCACGGAGAGCATCGGAGACCTCAGAGATACCTGGCGATGGCTTTGAATTCTGCCGTCGCAGGCGCGCCGTCACCGCCCGCTCCGGCCATTGCCGCATCGAGGCAATGGTCGATGTGATCCTGAATCAGGGTGCGTTTGGCCTGGGTGATGGCCTTCTCGACGGCATGGAGCTGCTGGGCGATGTCGGTGCACGGGCGCTGCGTCTCGATCATTCCGATCACGCTGAGAAGGTGTCCGTTGGCGCGTTTCAGCCGCTTCACGATGTCGGGGTGGGTTGCATGGTGGGTGTGTTGTGTCATAGACAGACAGTATCCCCCCAGGGGGATAGAGCAAGCGGGCCGAGACCCGCGGAAACGGGCAGATGATACGGTAGGCACTGACATTTATGCGCTTTGCGTTGGCCATCGCCTTGGTGGTGGGTATCGGCCTGTCGTCGAACGCGCCGAGTCAGGCGCATGATCTTGCCAAGGTCGCGGAGATCATGACGCAGCATCTGGCCGAGATCGACAACCATGGCCATGCGCATGAAGACATCGTGGATGTGATGCACGCCTTCCAGAGCCACGCGCATGAGATGGCAGACCACGACCATACCATCGCCTTCCTGCCGCCCCGACGCAGCACCGGGGGCGTCGCCCCTGCACGCGCCGACTGGTCCCTGACAGGGATCACGATGTCGGATCGCCGGGCCTTCGACCTGGACCGGCCACCGCGCACGTGAGGTCGCGCCTGACGGCGCTGAAATCAAAAACCTCAATATCGTGGAAATCCATCAATGAAACACGACCGAACCTATGGGTCGGCAGGTGCGGCGCATGCCATGCGTCGGTCCCTGATCCTCATGGCGATGATCGCACTGGCCTTTCTGGCCTTTGCCTCAACCGCCTATGCCCATGCCGTCACCGAAGGCGACAAGGGCTATATCCAGGAGGTCAGCGGCATGAAGCTGATCCCGTTCATGTATCTGGGGGCCAAACACATGGTCACCGGCTACGACCATTTGCTGTTCCTCTTTGGCGTCGTTTTCTTCCTCTACAAGATGAAGCACGTCGCCATCTACGTCAGCCTGTTTGCCATCGGCCATTCCACCACCATGCTGGCCGGTGTCTATTTCGGCTGGAACGTCAGCGCCTACCTGATCGATGCGATCATCGGCCTTTCGGTCGTCTACAAGGCGCTGGACAACCTCGGGGCCTATCAGCGGTGGTTCGGGTTTCAGCCCGACACCAAGGCCGCGACGCTGATCTTCGGCTTTTTCCACGGGCTGGGGCTGGCGACCAAGATCCTCGACTACGACATTGCCCAGGACGGCCTGATCCTGAACCTGCTGGCGTTCAACGTCGGCGTCGAGATCGGCCAGCTGATCGCGCTCGCCATGATCCTGATCGTCATGGGCTATTGGCGCAAGACGGCCGGCTTCTGGAAGCACGCCTACACCGCAAACGTCGTGATGATGTCGGCCGGGTTCATTCTGTTTGGAATGCAGATGACCGGCTACTTCGTTGCCTAATGCCTTTGGAGAACAAGAAAATGCACAACGGAAACAAACCCAACCTCGACGAGCTGCCCACATCGGCACAACTTATCAAATCCACGGTTCTGGCCGCCGTCGCGGCCGTCGTGATCCTCGTGACCATCGTTCTGCCCTCGGAATACGGGATCGACCCGACCGGCATCGGCAAGGCCGTCGGCCTTGCTGAAATGGGCGAGATCAAGGTCCAGCTTGCCGAAGAGGCCGAGGCCGACCGGCTTCTGGAGCTTGAGAACAGCGGAGCAATCCAGGAGGAGTCGAGCCTTGGAGGTGGATTGTTCAGCTTCCTTGTCGGCGCGGCTCATGCCCAGACGGCAGACCCGGAATGGACCGACCAATACAGCGTGACCCTGACTCCCGGAGAAGGGATCGAGGTCAAGCTGGTCATGGAAGAAGGCGCCGAAGCCGAGTTCATGTGGGTCGCCGAGAACGGTGTCGTCAACTTCGATATGCACGGCGACGGCGGTGGCGAGGACATCAGTTACGAGAAGGGCCGCGCGCTCGCAGAGGACGAAGGCGTGCTGACCGCAGCCTTCACCGGCAACCACGGCTGGTTCTGGCGCAACCGCGACGGGCAGGACGTGACCGTCACGCTCTTTGTCCGCGGTGACTACAGCGAAATGAAGCTGCCCTGACAACCAAGCGGCCTCTGCCGAAGGGCGGAGGCCACGTTGTAAACCTTAAGTGAATGACTTCTCCTAACCCTTGACGCGTCAAATGTATCGTTTAATCTCGATATATGGATAAGAATGATGCTCTCGACGCCTTCGCCGCTCTCAGCCAGTCCACACGGCTCGATGTGTTCCGTTTGCTCATCAAGGCCGGGGATGCGGGCATGTCGGCGGGCGATATCGGTGACACTCTCGGGGTGCGCCAGAATACGATGTCGGCCAACCTGGGCGTCCTGGCCCGCTCCGGTCTGATCCGCAGCGCGCGGGAAGGCCGAAGCATCCGCTACTTTGCCGACATGGACGGGATGCGCGGGCTGCTGGCCTTCCTGATGGAAGATTGCTGCGGCGGGCGCCCCGAGCTGTGCCAACCCGTCATCGATGAACTCGCCTGTGCCTGCTGAGGAGGCCGTGATGACCAGAGATGCCTACAACGTCCTGTTTCTGTGCACCGGCAATTCCGCCCGGTCGATCATCGCGGAAGCAATCCTGAACCGGGAAGGCATGGGCAGGTTCAAGGCCTTCTCCGCCGGATCGAAGCCGGGGACGGCACCCCATCCCTACACCCTCGACCTGCTCGGGGGCCTGAACCACGACACCGGCTTTGCGCGCTCCAAGAGCTGGGACGAATTCGCCGGGCCGGATGCGCCGCAGATGGATTTTGTGTTCACCGTCTGCGACAAGGCAGCCGCCGAAGATTGTCCGTTCTGGCCCGGCCAGCCGATGACCGCGCATTGGGGCGTTCCCGATCCCGCGCGCACCGAAGGCCCGGAGGCCGCCCGACGGTTCGCCTTCTCGGACATCTACCGGATGCTACGCAGCCGTATCTCGATCTTCGTCAGCCTGCCCATCGGGTCGCTCGACCGGATGGCGCTGCAACGCAACCTCGATGACATCGGCAAGACCCCCGCCAAGGCCGACTGATCTCCAAAGACCGAAAGTCCGACATGACCGATACATCGCTTCCCGCTGCGGCGGGTCTGGGAACCTTCGAGCGCTGGCTGTCCGTCTGGGTGGCGCTGGCCATCGGCGCGGGCCTGCTGCTGGGTAATCTCTTTCCGGGCCTGTTTGCGTTCCTCGCGTCGCTGGAGGTCGCAAAGGTCAACCTGCCCGTGGCCGTGCTGATCTGGGCGATGGTCTATCCGATGATGGTCGGCGTGGACTTCAGCGCGCTCAGGCAGGTCGGCGACAAGCCCAAGGGGCTGGTCGTGACGCTGGTGGTGAACTGGCTGATCAAGCCCTTCACCATGGCAGCACTCGGCGTGCTGTTCTTCGAGGTCGTCTTCGCGGGCCTGATCCCGCCGGATGACGCGCAGGCCTATCTCGCGGGCGTGATCCTGCTGGGCGCCGCGCCCTGCACCGCGATGGTCTTCGTCTGGTCGAACCTCACGCGCGGCGATGCGACCTATACGCTGGTACAGGTCAGCGTGAACGACGTGATCATGGTCTTCGCCTTCGCGCCCATCGTGGCGTTCCTGCTGGGCGTGACGGACATCGTCGTGCCGTGGGATACGCTGTTGCTGTCGGTCGGCCTCTACGTCCTTCTGCCGCTGCTGGCGGGGTACCTGACACGCCGGAAACTTGTGGCGAACGGCGGCGAGGCGTCGGTCGATGCGTTCAAGTCCCGCGTGCAGCCGTTCTCGATCATCGGGCTGCTGGTGACGGTGGTGCTGCTGTTCGGGTTCCAGGGCGAGGTCATCCTCGACCGCCCGCTCGTCATCGTTCTGATCGCGGTCCCGCTGCTGATCCAGTCCTACGGCATCTTCTTCGTGGCCTACGGCGCGGCGCGCGCCTGGGGCATTCCGTTCAACGTGGCCGCGCCCTGCGCCCTGATCGGAACGTCCAACTTCTTTGAACTGGCCGTCGCCGTGGCCATCAGCCTGTTCGGGCTGGGGTCGGGGGCTGCATTGGCCACGGTCGTCGGCGTCCTCGTGGAAGTTCCGGTGATGCTTTCGCTCGTGGCCTTCGCCAACCGGACGAAGCACTGGTTTCCGGCCGAAAAGGACGTGGCGTGACTATCGTCATCCACCACAACCCCGACTGCGGGACTTCGCGCAACGTGCTGGCCATCGTCGAGGCATCGCGCGAGACGCCCGTGGTGATCGACTACCTCCGAACCGGCTGGACCCGCCCGCAGCTTTTGGCGTTGTTCGCCGCCGCAGATCTCACGCCGCGCGCCGCCCTGCGGACGACGAAATCCCCGGCGGCGGAACTCGGGCTGCTCGATCCGTCGGTGGACGACGAGACGCTGCTTTCGGCCATGCTGGCGCACCCCATTCTGGTGAACCGTCCCATCGTCTGCTCGCCCAAGGGGGTCCGCCTCTGCCGCCCGAGCGAGGCCGTGCTGGATCTCCTCGACCGCCTGCCACCCGGTCCGTTCTCGAAGGAGGACGGCACGCTGATGATCGACACGGAGGGCAATCGCCTTGGCTGATACACCGAACCTCGACGAAGCCCATTTCAGGGCCATCGACATGGATCGCCTGATGGACCCCGTACGGGCAACGCACGGCCCGCGCATCCTGCTGCTCTACGGCTCGCTACGGGACCGCGCGTTCAGTCGCCTGATGACCGAGGAAGCCGCCCGCGTTCTGACGCGCCTTGGGGCCGAGACGCGCGCCTTCTGCCCGTCCGGCCTGCCCCTGCCCGACGACGCGGCGGCCGATCACCCCAAGGTGCAGGAATTGCGCGATCTGGTCAGCTGGTCCGAGGGCATGGTCTGGTGTTCGCCGGAACGGCACGGGGCCATGACCGGCATCATGAAAACCCAGATCGACTGGATACCGCTGTCGCTCGGCGGCGTGCGCCCGACGCAGGGCAAGACGCTGGCCGTCATGCAGGTCAACGGCGGCTCGCAGAGCTTCAACACGGTGAACCAACTGCGCATCCTCGGCCGCTGGATGCGCCTGCTGACCATCCCGAACCAGTCCTCCACCCCGAAGGCGTTCCTTGAGTTCGACGATGCGGGCCGCATGAAGCCCTCGCCGTTCTACGACCGGATGGTCGACGTCATGGAAGAGTTGATGAAGTTCACGCTTCTCACCCGCGACAACAAGGATTGCCTGCTGGACCGTTACAGCGAGCGCAAGGAAAGTGCGGCCGCGTTGTCGAAGCGGGTGAACCAGAAGGTTATTTGACCGGGGCGGCAATCGCGGCGCAATTCGGAGAGCGGGCCTCGATTGCGCCGCAGCATTAGCCAAATCGGGCTCGTTCCGGACGGCGGATGCACCGCAGCAAGTCGGATGGTCACCAGTATAGCAGCGTTGCGAAGGGCCGATAGCGGACCTTCACAATCTTAAGGGCAGGGGTCAGAAGCGGACTCGGCGAGCGACGGCAATGCGGACGTTGCTGCCATAAAACGGTGCGATTTGAACGTCCGGTGGCGCCCTGCCTCCGCAAAGGTGTTGTGCAGGGTCTCCTTGAAGCATCTCATGTCCAGTCGAGCAGTTCAGCACTCTCACGCAGGTAGGCG
>JBARXS010000051.1:0-37951 GCA_049647465.1 Erythrobacter sp. | reverse complement strand
TTCATGCCCAGCGAGCGCATTTCCTTGACGAGCACGTTGAAGCTCTCCGGAATGCCCGCTTCGAAAGTGTCGTCGCCCTTGACGATCGCTTCGTAAACCTTGGTCCGGCCCACGACATCGTCTGATTTGACGGTGAGCATTTCCTGCAAGGTGTAGGCTGCGCCATATGCCTGCAGTGCCCAGACCTCCATCTCACCAAAGCGCTGTCCGCCGAACTGCGCCTTACCACCCAGCGGCTGCTGCGTGACGAGCGAGTACGGACCAATAGACCGCGCGTGGATCTTGTCATCGACGAGGTGGTGCAATTTGAGCATGTAGATGATGCCCACGGTAACCTTGCGGTCAAAGGCTTCACCTGTGCGCCCGTCAAACAGGACCGATTGGCCTGAGCTATCAATGCCTGCCTTGACCAGATAATCGGTCACGTCGGGTTCGCGCGCACCATCAAAGACCGGCGTGCCCATAGGGACACCTGCTTTAAGGTTGGTTGCAAGCTCAACGATGCTGGCGGTCGATCGGCTTTCGAGGTCTTCGAAATACTGATCGCCGTAAACATCCTTGAGACGCTCAACCACCGCTTCGGGAGGCTTCACATCCGAATAGTCTTCGGCAGCGTTCGGATGGGCGGCTTTCCACTCTTCGAGCTTGTCCGCGATATCCATGCCAAGACCGCGAGCCGCAAAACCGAGATGGGTTTCGAAGATCTGACCGACATTCATGCGCGACGGCACGCCCAGCGGGTTCAGCACCAGATCAACCGGGGTGCCATCCTCCAGGAACGGCATGTCCTCAGCCGGAAGGATGCGCGAAATCACACCCTTGTTTCCGTGACGGCCAGCCATCTTGTCACCCGGTTGCAGCTTGCGCTTAACCGCGACGAAGACCTTGACCATCTTGAGGACGCCCGGAGCGAGTTCGTCACCTCGCTCCAGCTTTTCCCGGCGGTCTTCGAACTTGGCGTCGATGATGCCAGCGGATTCGTCATACTGCGCCTTGATCGCTTCAAGCTGTGCCTGACGGCCATCTTCGGCCACGGCAAACTTGAACCATTCGTGCCGCTCGACATCGGCAAGCACCTGCTCGCTGATCTCGATACCCTTCTTCACGCCCTTGGGCGCTGCCGAAGCCGTCTGGCCCAGCAGCATGTCTTTCAGGCGGTTATAGGTTGCACGGTTCAGAATGGCGCGTTCGTCGGCGGCATCCTTGCGCAGGCGTTCGATTTCCTCGTTCTGGATCGCACGCGTACGGTCATCGATCTCGATCCCGTGGCGGTTGAACACGCGAACCTCGACGATGGTCCCGGCCACACCCGGCGGCAGACGCAGCGAGGTATCGCGCACATCCGAAGCCTTTTCACCAAAGATGGCGCGCAGCAGCTTTTCTTCCGGCGTCATCGGGCTTTCGCCCTTTGGCGTGATCTTGCCGACCAGAATATCGCCCGGATGCACTTCTGCACCGATATAGACGATGCCCGCTTCATCGAGGTTGCGCAGCGCTTCCTCGCCGACATTGGGAATGTCGCGGGTGATGTCTTCCGGCCCCAGCTTGGTATCGCGCGCCATGACCTCAAATTCCTCGATATGGATCGAGGTGAAGACGTCATCCTTCACAATACGCTCGGAAATGAGGATACTGTCCTCATAGTTATAGCCATTCCAGGGCATGAACGCGACGAGGCTGTTCTTGCCCAGCGCCAGTTCACCCAGATCGGTCGATGGACCATCGGCGATGATATCGCCCGGCTCGATCGTTTCACCCACCTTCACCAGCGGGCGCTGGTTGATGCAGGTGTTCTGGTTTGAACGCTGGAACTTTTGCAGCGTGTAGATGTCAACGCCGGACTGACCGGCTTCGACATCGCCGATCGCACGGATCACGATACGGGTCGCATCGACCTGATCGACGACACCGCCGCGCTTGGCAGCAATCGCGGCGCCCGAATCGCGCGCCACGGTTTCTTCCATGCCGGTGCCGACCCAAGGCGCCTCGGCCTTGACCAGCGGCACTGCCTGACGCTGCATGTTCGAGCCCATCAGAGCGCGGTTGGCGTCATCGTTTTCCAGGAACGGAATAAGCGATGCGGCGACCGAGACGAGCTGTTTCGGCGAGACGTCCATCAGCGTGATCTGGTCACGCGGCGCCATCAGGTTGTCACCCGAAACGCGCGACGAGACCAGCTCGTTGGCAAAGGTGCCGTCCTCGTTCAGTTCCGAAGACGCCTGCGCGACAGTGTGCTTCTGCTCTTCCATGGCGGAGAGATAGACCACATCGCCGGACACCTTGTTGTCCTTCACCTGACGATACGGCGTTTCGATAAAGCCATACTTGTTCACCCGGCTGAACGATGCCAGCGAGTTGATCAGTCCGATATTCGGGCCTTCAGGCGTTTCAATCGGGCAGATACGGCCATAGTGGGTGGGGTGAACGTCGCGGACTTCAAAGCCTGCGCGCTCACGCGTCAAACCGCCCGGCCCAAGCGCCGAAACGCGGCGCTTATGCGTCACTTCGGAAAGCGGGTTGGTCTGGTCCATGAACTGCGACAGCTGCGATGAGCCGAAGAATTCACGCACGGCCGCAACAGCCGGCTTTGCGTTGATCAGATCGTTCGGCATGACAGTCGAGACATCGACGCTGCTCATGCGTTCTTTAACGGCGCGCTCCATGCGCAGCAGGCCGACGCGGTACTGGTTTTCCAGCAGTTCGCCGACAGAACGCACACGGCGGTTGCCGAGGTTGTCAATATCGTCAACTTCGCCCTTGCCGTCTTTCAGGCCGACCAGTTCCTTGACCACGGCAAGGATGTCTTCCTTGCGCAGGGTCGTCACAGTGTCTTCGGCGTCAAGGCCCATGCGCATGTTGAGCTTCACGCGGCCAACCGCGGAAAGGTCATAACGCTCGCTGTCGAAGAACAGACCTTCGAACAGGGCTTCGGCGGTTTCCTTGGTCGGCGGTTCGCCAGGACGCATCACCTTGTAGATGGCTTCGAGACCCTCATCACGGTTTTCGGCCTTGTCGACCGCCAGCGTGTTGCGGATCCACGGCCCGGTGTTGATCTCGTCAATGTCGAGCAGTTCGATCCGGTCGATGCCCGCGCTGTCGAGCACTTCGACATGCTCAAGGGTCAGCTCTTCACCGGCCTCAACATAGATGCGGCCCGTGCTTTCGTCGATCATGTCGTGGGCGGAATAGCGGCTGACGATTTCCTCGGTCGGCAACAGCAGGTCGGTGAGGCCGTCCTTTGCAGCCTTGTTGGCGGCACGCGGGCTGATCTTCTGACCCGAGGGGAAGATTTCCTCGCCGGTCTTGGCATCCACCAGCGGGAAGGCGGGCTTTTGACCGCGCCAGTTTTCCGCGTCGAACGGAATCTTCCAGCCGTCTTTCGCGCGCTCCCAGACGACCTTGTCGTAGAAGTGCTCAAGAATGTCTTCGCTATCGAGGCCCAGCGCATACAGCAGGGCCGTCACCGGCAGCTTGCGCTTACGGTCGATACGGACGTTCACGATGTCCTTGGCGTCGAATTCGAAATCGAGCCAGCTGCCGCGATACGGAATGACACGGGCGGCAAACAGAAGCTTGCCCGAAGAGTGCGTCTTGCCGCGGTCGTGGTCAAACAGCACGCCGGGCGAACGGTGCATCTGCGACACGATCACACGCTCTGTGCCATTGATGATGAACGTGCCGTTCTCCGTCATAAGCGGCATATCGCCCATATAAACGTCCTGCTCCTTGATATCGAGCACCGATCGCGTTTCGGTTTCCTGGTCCACTTCGAACACGATCAGACGCAGCGTCACCTTCATCGGGGCGGCGTATGTGATGCCGCGCTGGCGGCATTCGGTCGTGTCGTATTTCGGCTCTTCGAGCTCATAATGCACAAAGTCGAGCTCTGCAGTGCCGGCGAAATCGCGAATCGGGAAGACGCTGCGCAGGGTCTTTTCCAGACCGGAGACATAGCCCGTTTCCTTATTCGAGCGCAGGAACTGTTCATAGCTCTCACGCTGGACTTCGATCAGGTTGGGCATCTGGACGACTTCATGAATGTCGCCAAAGATTTTGCGGATGCGCCGCTTTGCAGTTCCCTGTGCCACTCGGCTGCGGGTTGGCTTCTTCGTGCTCGGGGCTTTTGTTGCCATGGAGGAGATGTGCCTTTTTTAGTGCTGCGCCACCGGGTAGGAGCCCCGCCGGCCGGATTAATAGTTCACGCCGCGCGAGACATGATCCATATTCGACGCAAAAGAGCCACACACCTCGACATGCCAAATGGCCTGCCCGGCAGCAGCTCAATCAAAGTCGCGAATATGGCAAAGCGCCGCTTCCATTCCTGGTCCGATTCCCGCGCTTGAATCGGCCTGCTCGAAGCTGGCGTGTGCAAGCCATGTAGGAATGGTGCGGCCCTGTGTCAATTGGGGTGTCAATTAGGGTGTCAATCGGCGTGTCGGTTGCCTGAGGCTTCGACGATTTTCCGACCATCGATACAAGCGGCCTTGCAATCCGGCGATGGTTGAGAGACGCGTCCCGCGCATGACGATCAATCAAGAAAAGCGCGACCCGCTGAACAACCCAGCCGATTTTCTGGAGATGGGCAAGCAGCTGGCAGGCAGCAAGGCGGGCGCAATGGCCAATGCGATGGTGGATCGTGTGCTGCAAAAACACGGCGGCGATCCTTTGTGGGAAGCCATTGGCGCGGCGATCACCCAGCATCATGTCCCGGACTATCATCTGCGCATGGTGCAGGATACCGATCGTAACGCAGCATATCGCAAGGCGATAGAGATCCATGCGCCCGGCAAGATCGTGCTCGATATCGGGACCGGGTCGGGCCTGCTTTCCATGATGGCGGCGCGGGCTGGCGCCAAAAAGGTGATCGCATGCGAGGCGAATGCCATGCTGGCTGACCGGGCCAAATCAGTGATCGCGGCTAACGGCCTGTCCGACATCATCACAGTGATGGACCGGCATTCCTCAAAGCTGAACCGCGACGCCGATCTGATGGGCGGGGCGCAGCTTGTGGTCTCGGAAATCTTTTCGACCGACCTGCTTTATGAAAATGTCCTGCAATCGCTTTCCGACGCGCGGGCCCGGCTGACCACCCCGGATGCAATCTTCATTCCCGAACACGCCCGCATCAAGGTGGCCCTGGCGCGTTTCAAGGAATCCGGCGCGGTGCCGCAGTCTGTCGAGGGATTTGATCTCTCGCCCTTCTCACCGCATTTCACCACCGTGAATGCGTTTCCGACCGATGATCGCGACCTTGCGCTGGTCAGTGATCCTGCATCCCTGTTCGCCTTTGACTTCAGAGCCGACACGCCGCTGTCATTGACCGGGCAACGCGGGATCGAGCTGGAAAGTCACGGCGGCCATGTCAGCGGTCTTGCCCAATGGGTGGAGCTGCAATTCGGGCATGGCATCGGTTACGAAAACGCGCCCGGCGCGAATGATGCGCACCACTGGTACATCAACACGATAGAACGCGACCCGCGCGATACGGCCAAGGGCGAACGGTTCAGCGTGGGCGGCTGGTACAGCAAGACGCATCTGGAGTGCTGGCTTGAAGCGAGCACGGGCTGACCGCAGCCGCGTCGAACTGAAATAACCCGATTTGCGAGACTGGCGCGCGAAGCGCGAAGGCCAGCCCCTGCCCGCTGGCCAGCGGGCATGCATGATTGATCCGAGTCGGCCACCAACTTCATTTCACATATTGTTTTTCGATATTATTGATTGACAATAAATCGAATCGCACCTAGATCGTTCTTATTGAATATCAATATGCACCTTATAGGAGAACAATATGGACCGCATCGTTTCACAATCAGCCGCCGCCTTTGCAGCAATCTTCCTTACCCTCATCACCATCAGCTCGATCGTGACCGTGCCCGCCGCCTCTGCGCTGGCGCCGCTTCCGATTTTGGCCTGAAGCTGGGCCTAAATCGAGGGCTCAGCATCCAAACAGGGAAACTGATATGAAAAACTCATCACAAGACTGGCTGCTCGCGGCGGGTCGCATCCTCACCCTTCTGGGTCAGGGCATCATGCTTATCGGGGGCGCGGCAATCCTGTTTGCGACCGGCGGTGTGGCGCTGTTTCGCGAAAGCGTCATCGCCGAGCTTGCCACCGAATTTCCGGAACTGGACCCGGCCGCATTCGGCATCAGCTTCTTTGTCCTGATGGCTATCGCGGCGGCCTTTGTCGTGATCGGCTTTTACTTTCTGAACGAGTTGCGCCAGATCATCGACACCGTGGCAGAGGGCGATCCGTTTGTGCCCGAAAACGGCGACCGGCTGACCAGAATGGGCTGGCTCGCAGTGGGATCGCAAGTCCTCTCCATCCCCGCCGCCGCCGCAGGCCTTGCCATGGCCAAGATGCTCGACGCGTCCGAACATGAAAGCGTCACCACCGATATGGGCTTCGATCCGACTGGCCTGCTCCTCATCGTAACGCTTTTCATCCTTGCACGGGTCTTCAAATCCGGTGCCGCGATGCGCGAAGACCTTGAAGGGACCGTCTGATGCCTGCTGATGATGAAGGAGCAACGATCATGGTAAAACTCGATGACCTCTTGCATGATCGGCGGATGACGCTCACCGAACTGGCGGAGCGCGTGGGCCTGACCCTTGCCAACCTGTCGATCCTGAAAACCGGCAAGGCCAAGGCCATCCGCTTCTCCACGCTTGCGGCAATCTGCCGGGAACTGGAGTGCCAGCCGGGCGATCTGCTGAGCTTTGAGGCTCAGGAATAACTTGACTCTCGGGGCGGGTCTTCTAATTGCCCGCCTCGACCGCGCCAATTGTTTGGGGTGGTCATCCGTCCAAGACAGTTGGTGATGGCAATCGGGTCATCTTAATTTCCAGCCTAGGCGGGGAAAAGAGAATTCCCGGTCGCCCCGTGCGACCTCTGGTGAACTTTAAGCACTCTCCTTCCCCCTCGTTGGACTTTGTTGTGTCGGTAAGCGGCACGGCAAAACGTGAGCCGGTCATGATGCTTGTGCGTCATGACCATAACGAAGGAGTATGGCATGGATCGTTCGCAAAAAGCCGACGCGGTTGCCCAGCTCAATGCGGTCTTCAACGAGGTCGGCGTGGTGGTTGTCACCCGCAATCTCGGCATGACGGTGGATCAGTCCACCGATCTGCGCATGAAGATGCGTGAAGCTGGTGCTTCCTACAAGGTAGCGAAGAACCGTCTCGCCAAGCTCGCCCTGAAAGACACCGATTACGTCGGGCTCGATGAGTTTCTCACCGGACCGACAGCGCTGGCCTGGTCGGAAGACCCGGTTGCCGCTGCCAAGGCTGCGGTCGACTTTGCGAAGTCGAACGAGAAGCTGGAAATCGTCGGTGGATCGATGGGCACGCAGGTGCTCGACGCAGCCGGGATCAAGGCGCTTGCCTCGATGCCGAGCCTCGATGAGCTGCGCGGCACGATTGTTGGCCTCGTTAACGCCCCGGCGACGAAAATCGCTCAGGTCGTCAACGCGCCCGCCAACAAGCTGGCCCGTGTCTTCGGCGCATATGCCGCCAAAGAAGACGCCTAAGAGACGCATTCGGACACAACGAAACATTTGGGGTTTCAAAACACCCCGCCACTTAATTGGAGTGAACCATCATGGCTGATATTGCCAAGCTTGTTGAAGAACTTTCGAAGCTGACCGTCCTTGAGGCAGCTGAACTCGCGACCGCGCTCGAAGATGCATGGGGCGTTAGCGCCGCTGCTGCTGTTGCTGTTGCAGGCCCCGCCGCTGGCGGCGCTGCAGAAGCCGTTGAAGAGAAGGACGAATTCGACGTCATCCTCACCGGGGACGGCGGCAAGAAGATCCAGGTCATCAAGGAAGTCCGCGCCATCACCGGCCTGGGCCTCACCGAAGCAAAGGGTCTCGTCGAAGGCGCGCCCAAGGCCGTCAAGGAAGGCGTGAACAAGGCG
Organism: Erythrobacter sp.; assembly: GCA_049647465.1. Taxonomy (GTDB): domain Bacteria; phylum Pseudomonadota; class Alphaproteobacteria; order Sphingomonadales; family Sphingomonadaceae; genus Erythrobacter. The sequence goes on along the minus strand of JBARXS010000051.1, from coordinate 30,037 downwards.
GAAGCCGAGGAAATCAAGGGCAAGATCGAAGCAGCCGGCGGCACCGTCGAACTGAAGTAATCTTGAACCAGAGTTTTGCGGGTGACTTGAAGCGCCCGTACGAAGGGGGCGGTGTCAGCAATGGCGCCGCCCTTTTTCGTGCTCTCAGAGGACGGGACGAGGGTCCGAATTCGCCAACTAACGCGCACCTAACACGCATCTATCGCGAAGCCCCTGATCCATGACCAAATTCCGGAGCGACTCGGGCCGTCCCGATTCTCTCACGCCTTACCGTGCGTAAAGTGGATTATTTCAACGATCTGTTGATTTCGCAAATTTAATTTCACGCCGCTGCGTCGCATCGCGGTTGCCCGTGACCACTCAGGGCATGATACAACATTTTTATTCATGCCGAGAATCCGCAGTTTACCTTGCGTATCAATGTTTCCCAGAACGATACACAGCGCCACTTGCAGAAAGATAGGGTTAGCTTTCGGGAAGCAACGGGTTAAGAAGCCCCTAACGAATGACGCGCAGCGATTCCGATCGTGAAGGTTGCGTGATTAGTCTTTGGGGGATGTATCATGCGTTTTATTGCTTCGGCAGGAGTCGGACTTGTTTTGGTCCTGACCAGCCATTCTGTGTCTGCACAGGATTTGGTCCACACGCCGATCTCGCCGACATTCGGCGGCAACCCGTTTAACTCAAATCACATCCTTGGCACCGCGAACGCACAAAATGATACGCGCGACCCGCGCTCACAACAGGAAAACACCCAAGCCGACATCTTTGCGCGCCAGTTGCAATCGCGGCTCTTGTCTGCCCTGTCTTCGCAGGTCGTTGATGCGATCTTTGGCGACAATCCGCAGGAGCAAGGCATCATCAGCTTCGGCGGTCAGACTATCGAGTTTTTCCGCTCCCTCGATTCAGTCACCCTCACCATCCGCAACGACGAGACGGGCGAGGAAACGCGGATCGTCGTGCCTTTGTTCGTTGAGGTGAACTGAGGGGCGACATGATTACTGTGATGCGTCGATCCAGAGCCTTCGGGCTTTTCACTGCATGTGCGGCCTTCGTGCTGTCCGGGTGTATGACCGTCGGTGATGACGGTCGTGATCTTCTGCCCGAAGACACTACGCTCGCCTATTTCCCGAAGAAAACCCAGACCCAGAACCTGCTCAACCAGTTGCCCGGACCAGAGCGCCGGGTGGCGATCGCGGTTTATGGTTTCACAGACCAGACCGGCCAGTTCAAACCGACGAATGCCGGCCAGACGCTGTCCCGCGCCGTGACGCAGGGGGCCGGTTCGATCCTGGTGAAAGCATTGCAGGAAGCGGGCGAACGGTCCTGGTTTACCGTGGTCGAGCGCGAACGACTCGATAATCTGCTCAAGGAAAGGCAAATCATCGGCGAGATGCGCCGGCGGTATCTGGGCGAGGAACAGGTTGATCCCGAGGCCTTGCCCGCGCTGCTGTTTGCCGGCGTCCTGCTGGAAGGCGGCATTGTCGGATACGATACCAACACCGTGACCGGCGGCGCAGGGGCATCGTTCCTGGGCATCGGCGCCCGCACCGAATACCGGCAGGACACTGTGACGGTCTATCTGCGGGCTGTCTCGGTCCGCACCGGTGAGGTTTTGACCAATGTGCAGGCGTCAAAAACCATCGCCAGTCAGGCGATCGGCGCGAGCGCCTACAGGTTTGTGGCTTTCCGCGAATTGCTTGAGGCCGAGTGGGGCATCACGTCGAACGAGCCCGATCAGGTGGCCTTGCAACAGGCGATTGAGAAAGCGGTTTACGGCCTCGTGCTTGAGGGCGTGGAACTCGATCTGTGGCGGTTTCAGGACATGACAGCTGCCGAGGCCCTGATCAGCACATATCGCGCCGAGCGCGATGGAATTTATGATGCGCGCGACGTGCAGAACGCAGTCCGCAAGGCCGGTTCGCTGAGCGCGCTGACAATCGTTGACGAGGAAGAAAAGGAAGACGGGTTCTAGGGGGCAAGAGGACGACGCCCCTCAGGAATGCAGGCACGCCGCAAAAAATCAAATGGCGTGATGTGCAGGTCGCAAAAAAGAAGCACGCAAAGGAGCAGCCACTCCGATGCGTGCAGTGTTGAACTAGCGATTAGCAAGACCACCCGGCATCTTTGTGCGCCGTGGTGAATCTTGACTATCGCCTTATAAAGAAGGTGAAGCAAGATGAAAAATATGCTTATGCTCTCGGCCTCGGCCGCAGTCCTTGCAATTGCGGCTCCCGCCGCTGCGCAAGTAGTGACCAATGACAGCATCGTGACGCAGACGGGTGACGGCAACTCGGTTACAGTCTCCCAGGTCGGGGACAACGCATCGACCGTCATCCAGAACGCTGATGATGCACTGGTTGAAGTGAAGCAGGACGGCGTTGGTAACACCTCGGAAGTCGTTCAGAATGACGACGCCGATGATGACCCTCTCCCCAACGGCACGATCCCCGATCAGGGATCGATCGGTGAGCCGGACTTCGACCCTGACGCAATCGTGTCGCAGGATGGTGACGGCAACAGCTCTACCATCACACAGGACATCACGGCTGGCAGCTTCAATCAGGTCGCCCGTGTCACGCAGACCAACGATCTCAACTCCTCCATGATCGATCAGAATTCTGATGGTCCGGGCTATACTGGCGGTTTGATCGCCGAAGTTACGCAGACCGGCACATCAAGCTCTGACGTTGCGCAAACCGGCACAAATGGTGGCAAAAACATGCGTGCGTTCGTCAGCCAGGACGATTCGAGCGCGATTGTGACGCAAATTGCCAGCGACAACAGCGGCTTTAATCCGTCGGCGCGCGCAGATGTTGTGCAGTCCGGCGGCTCAGATGCCAGCATCATGCAGACGGCTTCGGGCGACCAGTCCGGTGCAATCGCTGCGGATGTGAACCAGGACAATGGCGGCATGGCCAACGTCACGCAAACCGCTTCAGGCGATGCGGTCAACTTCAATCCCACTGTCGGAGCGAGTGACCTCACTGTCGATATCGATCAGGATGGCGCGTCAACAGCAAACGTCACACAGGTCGCCAGCGGTGAAAGTGCGCGCGATTTGAGCGCGACGATTGACCAGTCCGGTGTCAACACATCGACCATCAACCAGACCGCATCCGGCCGCAACTCGCGGTTGCTGAGCGCGACCAACATCCAGACTGGCGATTCTACATCGGACATCGACCAGACTGCCAGCGGCGATGCCTCTACCCGCATCTTCGCCACGGTCACTCAGGATGCCTCAACCTCCGATGTGGATCAGACACTGGCCGGTAACGGTTCGCGTCAGCTTTCGGTGATTGTCAATCAGTCGAATGGCGCCACCTCAAATATCGAACAGACGGCCAACGGTGATGGCTCGACCGTGATGGGCGCCAATGTCACACAGACCGCAGCCAGCACGTCCAACATCACCCAGACGTTCGACAGTTCCAGCTCAAGTGGCCTGAGCGCGACGGTATTCCAGTCGGGCACCGGCAACGTATCTGACATCGTACAGCGTGACCTGGGCTTTAGCACGGATGCGAGCCCTGATGGCGGACTCACTGCCAGTGTCACGCAGAGCGGCGATAGCAACACCTCCGATCTGACGCAGGAAAACAAGTCGGCCGGTGCCACTATCGTGCAGTCGGGCAATGGCAACAGCTCGCTTGCGTTCCAGGGCGCTGCCGGGAATGACCTGTTCCTGACCCAGTCAGGCAACGGGAACATGTCGGATATCGACCAGCGTGGCCTGAACAACGAAGCCGACGTGCTTCAGTCCGGTGACAATGCAAAATCGTTTATTGATCAGACTGGTCGCAACGACTTTGCCTTTGTCGATCAGCTGTCGGGGTCAGACGGTTCGACTTCGACGATCAACCAGATCGGAGCTGGTGGCCCGCGTTCGGAAAACACCGCCGATGTCACGCAAAGCGGCCTGATGAGCACATCGCTTGTCACGCAAGGCGGTTTCAGCGGCAGTGCCACGGTTCTGCAGTCGGGTGACCGCAACGAAAGCAACATCACCCAGACCGGCCTGATGATCGACGAAGGCAACACCGCCAACGTGACCCAGTCGGGCAATGATAACCTGTCGAACATCACGCAGACCGGCACGCTGAACATGGCGACGGTCATCCAGTCGAGCAGCGACAACGTCTCGAACATCACCCAGAACGGTAGCGGAAACAGCGCCACCGTCACTCAGGGCATGTAAGACGAGAGGTTTGGCGGGGGCTCTTCGGCCCTCGCCGCCTTGTCACCTGAACTTTAAAGGAAATTCACATGAAAAATCTTCTTATGCTCACAGCTTCGGCTGCCGCGCTCGCAATCTCGGCGCCCGCCGCTGCCCAGGCTGTCAACAATCAAAGCACAATCACTCAGGACGGCACTCAGCTTGACGCTGCTGTCGTTCAGTCCGGCACGACCAACGAATCCACCATCGACCAGACCGGCGCGTGGAATGAAGCCGATGTCGAGCAGAGCGGTACGAACGCCACATCGACCATCGAGCAGACCGGTGACGGGACCAACGAAAACCGTCGCAACCAGGCCAAAGTCACGCAATCGGGCAACAGCGCGGAATCCGTGATCGAACAAGGCATTGGCACAGGCGATGACCGTAACGAAGCCGAAGTGACGCAGATCGGCGACAGCCGTTCGTTCATCACGCAATCCGGCCGCGTTCAGGATGCTGAGGTCTTTCAGGATGGTGACGGCAACGCGTCCGATATCTTCCAGAGCGGCAACAGCAACGACGTCGGCAATCCGCTGAACGGTGCGAATACGGGAGTCGTTCAAACCGGCGACAACAACACGTCGCTGATCGATCAGGATCCCTCGAGCTACGTTAACGCGAGCGTGGCCCAGACCGGCGACGCAAACAACAGCACAGTTGATCAAAGCGACACGCTGGGCGGTGCCGGTGGCAATCAGAGTTTTGCCGACGTGGTACAGACGGGAGACGGCAACTTTTCGAATATCCGCCAGGCAGGTAGCATTCAGCCTGCGGTTCTCGATGCAGATGTGCTTCAGCTCGGCGATGACGGCGATTCCTCGATCACTCAGACCGGCGCGCGCAACACTGCCAGCGTCACCCAGGACAGCAATGGCAACGTAATCGGCAACGATTCAACGGTCATCCAGCAGGGCGAAGACGCCACGGCGACGATCAACCAGACCGGCACCGGCAACACGTCTACCGCCACGCAGGGCTCCCCCAATCGCACCACCGGTTTGCAGACGCTGACCGTCATCCAGGGCGGTTCTGGCAACACGTCCACCGCAACCCAGTTCGGTTCGGAAAATGAAGCCAGCGTGCTCCAGCTCGGCACCGATAACACCAGCACCATCACCCAGCCCGGATTTGACAACGGCGTTGGCGATGGCGAGCCCACAAACCTCGCGAGTGTTGGGGTGATCCAGATTGGCGACATGAACCAAAGCACGGTGAGCCAATCGGCCAATGGTGGCAGTGCGCTTATCCGGCAGGTTGGTTTCGAAGAGGTCAGCACGGTTACCCAAACGGGACGTGCAAACGGTGCATCGGCAATTGTCGAACAGCTGGGCTTTCGCAATGAAAGCACCATCACGCAGAATGCTCCGGAACCCGCTGATGGCGGTCCTGGTCGGAACATGACGGCACGCGTCACGCAGGGTGGCGCTGGCAACACCAGCACCGTCGATCAGACGAACGATCTCGCGATTGCGGACGTGTCTGACAATCTGGTGGACGTTCTGCAGCTGGGCATCGGCGGAACCTCCACGGTTTCCCAGAATGGTGTGCTGAACACAGCCGGGCTCGAACAGGTCGGTTTCAACAACGAAAGCACCATCATGCAGACGGGCGAGGGCAACACAGCTCTGGTTGGTCAGGGTTCTTTCAACAACCAGTCGATGGTGACCCAGAACGGCGACAACAACTCGGCGTCGGTTTCACAGGGCGGTACCGCCGCTCCTGCTGCGCCAACGCGTTAAGCCAAAAGGACGGCGGGGGCCTTCGGGTCTCCGCCAACCCTTTGCAAAAGAAACGATGATGACGATCCTTACATCAGCGGCCATTCGCACCGTGACGGCCCCTGTTGTATGAATCGTTATTCGATCACTCATCCGAGCTATCAAACGAAGCTTGGGCAAAGGAAGCTTGGGCAAAGGAAGCTTGGGCAAAGGAAGCTTATGAAAAACTGGCGTTCCCTTGAAGCAGCGCACCTCGCATGTCTGGCGCTTGTGTGTCTTGCGCTTTCTTTGGCATCGGCGAATGTGTCCGCCCAGGAGGCAGGAACACAGACTGCGACAGAGGATCGTCCGACGGGTGTCTTTGTCACTCAAATCGGGACTCAGAACATCGCACGGACATCGCAGTCCAACACGGTCAGCAGTTCCATTGTCGAGCAGGACGGCAGCGGCAACAATGCTGACGTCGCACAAACGAGTGCCGGATCACATGCGGCAGTCGTGCGGCAGACCGGCACCGAAAATGCGGCGACCGTGACACAGGGCGGTGCGGGGCAAACTTCGCTCGATCTAACCCAGTCCGGCGAAGGGAACGTCGCCCTGATTACGCAGACTGACACAAACTCGGGTCTGGCCGGAGCGGTATCGCTGGCGGAAATCGTGCAGAGCGGCAGCGGCAACGGAATTGTCCTGACCCAACAGGGCAGCGGCAACAGTGCCGACCTTTTGCAAAGCGGCAACGACAACGTCGCGGCGCTCACTCAGGATGGACAGAACAATTCCCTCAGCGCGGTGCAACTGGGCGATGCAAATTCGCTGTCCTGGACCCAGAGCGGGGATGGCCTGTCGGGTGCCACAGTCACTCAGAGTGGCGGACAGACGATAGAGATTACCCAGACGAACAGCGGGCAGGTGTTTTCAGGTCAACCTTCCGGTGGAAACTGATTTGCGGTATGGCTGACGTAAGGAGCTCTTGATGGCCTTTGCGCAACACTTCTGGATGATATCAGCGATTGCCCTGATACCGGTGGCGTCAATCGCCACTCCGGCTTTCGCGCAGGACACCGCCGAGAGCTCTGCCCAAACTACCGCCCAAACCGCCGCTCAAACTAGGGGCACACCCACAGAGCAGACCGATCCAGCCGCCGAGCAGGACACGACTCCCGCCCCTTCGCCGGCCCCCTCCTCAGCCCCTTCCCCGACACAATCAAAAGTGTATTGGTCCGACGAAATCACTCCGGAACGCGTGCGAAAGGCCCGCGCCCGGCGCGCAAGCGAACAGGAGCAGATTTCACGCGCTCGCGAACGGGAGATGCTCAAACAGCTGAGCACGGTCGGCAACACCGATACAGTCGCCCCTCAATTGACCGAGCAATTGACAGGTGTGGACGCGGACAAGGCGCTGGCGCAGCTTTCGCAAAGCGAGCGGCAAGTCTTGCTTGATGCGGTCAACGGCACCGACATCTGCGATCGCCAGACCGATATCCCGGCCATCCAGAAACTGTGTGAAGAACGCATTGAAACCCGCTCAAGCGAATTTGGAGCCCGTCCGCAAAACACGCTCTCCGCCGAGGAGCGGTTGCTGGGTGAGGGGCTGGACGGCAACCCGGTCCGCTCAATCGAAGATGCGGTGAGACGGCTGGGGAGAAATGCCCGCGATGCCTCAAAACCGGAAAATCAGGCCGTCGCATCGGTCGCGTTGGCTCCGCAAGCCGACCCGAATGAGGGCGCGGCGGCGACCAGCGCCAGCAGCAGCGCGGGCCAACTCTCCCCGGAAACGCAGGCTTTGGTCAACGCTATCGTCGAGCAGTTTGGCGGTGGATCGGGCCAGACTCCGCAATGATGATGCCCGCAATAATCATGCCCGGAACAATTCAGGCATTCATCACCCACACCCTCTCAGCAGCAGGCCTTGCCATGACCACACCGATTGCAGACACCGATACACAACGGGGCACGGATCAGGCCGCAAATCAGGCCATCGCACTCGAAGTGACCCGCAATGCGGGCACAGTGGACGTTGCTGTCATTGCCCAGTCGCGAACCACCCAGCAGATCGACTACACCCTAACGCTCGAAGGGCAGTCCTCCAGCACGCATCGCTCCAACAGCGAAGTCGCCGGCGGACAGCGGATGATCGTATCGAGAATGTCGATGTCGGTTTCAGGCGACTGGTGCGCGCGCCTGAAAGTGATCGAGGCAAGTGGACTTGAATACGAGATCACTGACGGACCATGCGGCAGTTGAACCGCCGCGGAGATCATGAATGGATGGTCAAAGGCCGCCGCTGATCTGATCCATGTTCGTGCGGCTGGTGCTTTCCTGCGGGGCGCCAATCTGGTCGATGTGGCTTTTCATCTGGTTGGCAGAGCGTTCTGATTTTCCGCCCAGCTTGAATTCATCATAGACCGGATCGTATTCAATCGGCAGACCAGCAGATTGCAGCTTTTCAATCGGCAGGAATTCATCAAGCGCAGGTGAGGAGGAAAGGCGCTCCAGCTCATCGGCGGGCAGGCGGGTTGATACCAGCTCAAGCAGCGAACCCAGCTTGACCGAGATCGTGCCCTGGGCTTGAGTGAATTCAACCGAGCCGGCCTCCAGCCCCCCGACCCGCGCGACAATACGGTCCTGAACCACGCCGCCTTCAAAGCCACGGGGCAAGCCGCGCCCAACACCGCGCCCCACCGGGATTTGGCCGATTGAGGCCGGACCGGCAGAGCCCGCGAACGCAGCGGTATCGTCCGTCGCTGGCATCCCTGACCGAACGACAGGAGCGATCTGCTCCACCTCCAGCTCCTTGGTCAATTCCAGCGGCTCAAGTCTGCCCTCAGGCTGTGAGAGAGCGGAAATCTGAGGCGCTGCGAAAGCCTGCCTCGCATGCATCCTTGCGCGCGTCTCGCCTGGCGCAGTGGCGTCAACACGCGGAACAGGTGCAGCCTTTACGCGCGCGAACGGGCGCGATCCCGGACGGGCGATCGGTGCCGGTTTGATAGCAGGCGCGTGCGATGCGACCAGTCCGGGAGCGGTCATGAAGTCGACCGGCAGCGTTGCAAGCGGAACTGCGCCAATCACATCGGGGCGCGGGGCGCGATTATTCGCAAACCGGTCTTTCACGGCAAGATAGCCTGCGAGACTGGGCGACCGGGGCTCGCTCGCGACTACGATGTTGCCAGCGGTTCCCGTACCGGCGCTTCCGGGCGCAACAATAACCGCGTTTACCCCGGCGCGCTGGCTAAGGGACGCGATCGGAGAGCTTTCTCCAGTCTTAGTGCGCGGCAGGAACGCCGCCTTGTCGACATAGCGCAGCACATCAGCGCCCAGCCCGTCAAACAGATCGAGGTCCATCGCCTCAAGCGGAATCGGGGTGACGGCGATCCCGGTCAGGAACGTCGCAGCAGCGATCCGGGTGTTCCAGCCTGTTCGTAGGCCCGGGATGCGAACAGCCTGAAACGCCGGAGTCCCGAGCACCTGCGCGGGTCCGGCCCCATTGCCAGCTTTCTTGATCAGATCGTCTTGCACCCGACTCGCCCCTAATGGTCCAAAGAAAACCATAGTCGTGCGCCCGAGACAAGCGATTCTCGGCCCGCCGCAAATGAAGCGGCGTTTCAAAGTAAAACACAATTGGGATGAATTGCTTCCCCGATTGGCCGCGCTCCGCCAAACGCGCAGCCCTTAATCGTTTGGCATCTTCAACGGCACAAACATCGATTACGAAACACGGACTGATTTTGCAGGTGCAGATATCGTCTTTTTGAACGGTCTTGAATGCATCTCGCCTTGCGAGCTTGAGCTACGCCGCGGGTCGGATACTCGCGTCGATATCACCAAAGACGGCCATGAGCCCGTTTATGTTCTCATCCAGTAAAAACTTGCCGGATCGACCTTCGGCAATATCATCGCAGGCGGCGGTGTTGGCGCTATTGTCGACGGAAGCAACGGCTCACGAAATCGGCTTTATCCGCGCCCACTCATTGTAAAGCTGGCGCCGCTGGCATCGGGTGAGGAAGCCATGCTGCTTCACAAGGATGGTGAAATCATAAGCACGATCGCCGAGCATAATGACAAGGTCCGCAAGGACGTGGCGAAGACGATCGGCGATAAGCTTGCTGAACTTCCTTCGCCTGCCGCAGCGGCTTGACCTTGCGCAAATTGATCCACCTTCGCGTGGCTTGTTGAGGGGCGGTGCGCACGATATAGCACTTCCCCAATTCCGGCCACGCGCCTATTCGGGCGGGCCGCATGACGGATACGAACGCCTTGAGAGCCGCTGTGACACCGCAGTTGGCCACGCCGGGATGGACCGGCGAATTGCGCGCCACTTTATTGCTGGCGGGTCCGCTGGCGCTCGCCAATTTGCTGCAAATGGCAACCTATGTCGTGGACGTGATCTTCATCGCGCGGCTGGGGCCGGAAGAACTGGCCGCATCAGGCCTTGCGACGTCGTTGTTCGGGCTGGTCCTGTGGGCGATGACGGCACTGATCGGCGCGGTCGCTCCGCTGATGGCCGAGGCGCTGGGTTCGGGAAAGCCCGCCTTGCGTCCGGTGCGGCGCTCTGTGCGGATGGGGCTGTGGCTCGCGGTGATATCAGGCGCGATTGGCATGGGACTGTGCCTGCTGCTTGATCCGATCAGCCGGGTGACCGGGCAACAGCCGGCAATCATCGACTTTGCCAACAGCTATAATGTCGTGGTCGTCTTTTCGATGATCCCGATGCTGTTGGGGGCGGTGCTGCGCAATTTCGTCTCTGCCCTTGGCCGTCCGATCTTTGCCACCGCAGTGACGGGCGCGGGGATCGGCGTGAATGCCTTTGCGAACTGGGTGTTCATCTTCGGCAATCTGGGTGCGCCCGCGCTGGGCCTGCCCGGTGCCGCGATGGCGACGATCATCACAGCCCTGTTCACTCTGGCAGCCTATGTGATCGCGATCCGGATGGATGCGCGGCTGCACCGCTATCACATCTTCGGGCGGCTCTGGTCGCCGGACTGGGCGCGGCTGGTGCAGATCGTGCGGATCGGCACTCCGATTGCCCTGACCGTGACAGCAGAGGCGGGCATCTTCGGCGCGGCGGCCTTTATGATGGGGCGCATTGGCGCTGCCGAACTGGCGGGGCACATTGTCGCCCTGCAACTCGCCGCGCTCGCGTTTCAGGTGCCGTTTGGCGTGGGGCAGGCGGTGACGATCCGGGTCGGCTATTTTTACGGCGCACGCGATCGCATCGGCATTAAGCAGGCGGGCTGGGTGTCGCTGGGCCTGAGCGCGGTGTTCATGTCATGCACGGCCAGCGCAATGGTGCTGTTCCCGCTGCCATTGATGTACATTTTCATCGATCCGATGGCGCCCGAAAACGCGGTGACAGTCCTGTTCGCGCTGCAATATCTGGTGCTCGCCGCGATCTTCCAGCTCGCGGACGGGCTTCAGGCGGTTGCCGCCGGAGCGCTGCGCGGGCTGCAGGACACGCGCGTGCCAATGTGGATGGCGATTTTCAGTTACTGGGTGCCTGGCATCGGCATGGCGATTGGGCTTGGCTTTTTCACCCCATTGGCAGGGGTGGGCGTTTGGATCGGCCTTGCAACGGGGCTGTTCTTTGCCGCGATCCTGCTGACGTGGCGATGGATGCGGCGGGACACTCTGGGCCTCACCGCACCCTCGCGGGACATGAATGTTATGCCGCTTGCACAATCCGCTGTGTAACTTCGCGCTGGGGATAGGGGATGGTGAGGCCGACATCATCAAAGCGGGCCTTGGCCTTTTCGGTCAGGTCCCATGTCACAGCCAGATAGTCGGCCGTGTTGCACCACACACGCAGGCCAATCCCCACGGAGCTGTCATCCAGTGAACTGACGAAAGCCTGCGGCTCTGGATCGCATAAAATGCGCTCATCCGCATCCGCCAGCGACAGCAATTCGCGCCGCGCATCGGCCATATCGTCATCATAGCCAATCCCGATCAGCAGCTCGAACCGTCGGACCGGATGGCGGTTGAAGTTGATGATCGGCTTGTTCCACAGCTCGGCATTGGGGATCATCACAAACAGCCCGTCAAACTGTTTGAGCTCGGTCGTGAACAGGCCGATATTCTCGACCTTGGCGGTGATACCGCCCGCCTCGATTGCCTCGCCCACTTTAAAAGGCTTTTGGATCAGGATCATCACGCCTGCCGCAACATTGCTGAGCGTGCCCTGCAGGGCGAGACCGATAGCAAGAGCGGCACCGGACAGAGCGGCAAGAATGCTGGTCGTCTGGACGCCGAACTGGGTTAGCACGGTCACCAGAACCACAATCCAGAGCGCGTATTTCACAATGTTGGAAAGGAACCGGGCAACCGTCGGATCAAACCGTTCCGCATTGCCCAGAGCCTTCGCAACCATCCGATGGATGATCCCGACCAGCATCAGGCCGATAACCAGAACCGCAACCCCGCCCAGCAGATCCATGAGGTTCAGACGGAGCCACAGAAACATCGTTTCAGGGATTGAGAGCAATGAAATATCTGTTTCAGTCTGCAATTTATAAAACCTTGTCGGTGAAATTTTCGGAACGTCTCAATTCAAACTAATGGAGGACATCCGCGCTTGTTCCAAGAATGTCGGGTCGCGAGTGGTTCAAACACTGCGCTGAGGGGAGGACGGGGTCAAACAGTACAAAACTTTTTTCGGCCCGCAACGCTTGACTCAGGCGGTTGCCACAACCAAATGCCGTGCGTTGGCACTCTCAAGTGGAGAGTGCCAAGGATCATTCAAACCAACTTTGAAAAGAGAGGTCATCACTATGGCATTTCGTCCGCTGCACGACCGCGTTGTCGTCCGTCGCATCGAAGCCGACCAGAAGACCGCTGGCGGCATCATCATCCCCGATTCAGCCCAGGAAAAGCCCAGCGAAGGCGAAATCGTCTCCGTCGGCGAAGGCGCCCGTGACGATGATGGCGATCGCATCGCTCTCGACGTCAAGGCAGGCGACCGCGTCCTGTTCGGCAAGTGGTCGGGCACCGAAGTCAAGATCGACGGGGAAGACCTGCTGATCATGAAGGAAAGCGACATCATGGGGATCATCAGCTGATCTGCTGACCGCCTCATTTGAATTAAGCGCTTTTCTCAAAACCAACCCAATTCAGGAGAAACACTATGTCAGCCAAGGACGTAAAGTTCGGCCGCGAAGCTCGCGAAGGCATCCTCAAGGGCGTCGATACGCTCGCCAATGCCGTTAAAGTCACGCTCGGCCCGAAAGGCCGCAATGTCGTTATCGACAAGAGCTTCGGCGCACCGCGCATCACCAAGGACGGCGTCACCGTCGCCAAGGAAATCGAACTGAAGGACAAGTTCGAGAACATGGGCGCGCAGATGCTGAAGGAAGTGGCATCGAAGACCAACGACCTCGCCGGTGACGGCACCACCACCGCCACCGTTCTGGGTCAGGCGATCATCCGTGAAGGCATGACCGCTGTCGCCGCCGGTATGAACCCGATGGACCTGAAGCGCGGCATCGACACCGCCGTGACGAAGATCGTTGCAGACCTCGTCAGCCGTTCCAAGGACGTCGCCGGTTCGGCTGAAATCGCACAGGTCGGCATCATTTCTGCCAATGGCGACAAGGAAGTCGGCGAGAAGATCGCCGAAGCCATGGAGAAGGTCGGCAAGGAAGGCGTCATCACCGTCGAAGAAGCCAAGGGCCTCGAATTTGAGCTCGACGTTGTCGAAGGCATGCAGTTCGACCGCGGCTACCTCTCGCCCTACTTCATCACCAACCCGGACAAGATGACGGTCGAACTCGAAAACCCGTACATCCTGATCCACGAAAAGAAGCTCTCCAGCCTGCAGGCCATGTTGCCGGTGCTCGAAGCGGCCATGCAGAGCGGTCGCCCGCTCCTCATCATCGCCGAAGACATCGAAGGCGAAGCGCTCGCGACCCTCGTCGTGAACAAGCTGCGCGGCGGCCTCAAGGTTGCAGCGGTCAAGGCACCGGGCTTTGGCGATCGTCGCAAGGCCATGCTGCAGGACATCGCGATCCTTTCAAAGGGTGAGATGATCTCCGAAGACCTCGGCATCAAGCTGGAAAACGTCACGCTCGGCATGCTGGGCGAAGCCAAGCGCGTCACCATCGACAAGGATAACACGACCATCGTCGACGGTGCCGGTTCAGCGGACGACATCAAGGCGCGTGTGGCCGAAATCAAGACGCAGATGGAAAACACCACCAGCGACTATGACAAGGAAAAGCTGCAAGAGCGCCTGGCCAAACTGGCTGGCGGTGTTGCCGTGATTAAGGTTGGCGGCGCTTCGGAAGTCGAAGTGAAGGAACGCAAGGACCGCGTTGATGACGCGCTCCACGCAACCCGCGCTGCTGTCGAAGAAGGCATCGTCCCGGGCGGCGGTACCGCGCTGCTCTACGCTTCCAAGGTGCTCGAAGGCCTGAAGGGCGAGAACGACGACCAGACCCGCGGTATCGACATCGTGCGTCGTGCAATCCTGACGCCGCTGCGCCAGATTGCTCAGAATGCCGGTCACGATGGCGCGGTTGTCTCTGGCAACCTGCTGCGTGAAGGCGACGAAACGCAGGGCTTCAACGCCGCAACCGACGTGTACGAAAACCTCGTGGAAGCCGGCGTGATTGACCCGACCAAGGTTGTTCGCACCGCGCTTCAGGATGCAGCTTCGGTTGCAGGCCTGCTGATCACCACCGAAGCGGCGATCACCGATGCTCCCGAAGACAAGGCAGCCGGTGGCGGCGGCATGCCCGACATGGGCGGCATGGGCGGCATGGGCGGCGGCATGGGCTTCTAAGCCTGTCCTGAGCCTGTCGAAGGGCCAGCCGTCAGCTTGAACGCTTACAAAAGAGCCCCGTCGGACTTCGGTTCGGCGGGGCTTTTTTATGCGCTGCTTGAACGACGGACTGTTGAATTTGGAGCAATATGCACGCCAAAGCATTAGGTTGGCAAAGGAGACAAATATATGAAATGCCCTCAAGATGCCCATATCGCCGTGGTCGATGGCGAGAACTTTCGCCTGTTCCGCAACACAGGCGCTGCATTCGAGCCGAAGCTGCGCACCGAGGACTCACCCGCACTTGACGTAACCAATTTCAGCGCTGCGGTTCGCAAGCAGGATGATGTCGGCCAGAAATTGGGCCGCACAGATCTCAACGAACTGGCGCATGGCGCGGCGGTGGCTGAATGGCTGAATGAACGCGCGATCGCAGGCGACCTGCACGATGTCATCATTATCGCCGACCCGAAAACGCTGGGCGAAATGCGCCGCCATTACCACTCTGAGCTGGAAAAGCGGATTGCGGGCGAGATCGACAAGACACTGACCGGCAAGCCCGTGGATCAGATTGAACGCACGATTGCTGCTGCATAAGGTCGTATGCCAAAGGCAAAGCCCGTCTCGCCTGTCAGCGAACCGGGAAGAGCGGACATCGTCGCCATCGCAAGGACCGGGCCGACCTCAGGCGGTCCGGTTTTCGCCTTGCTGCCGCTCAAACCGGCCATCCAGCTGACGAACCAATAGCTGCCGCTCCACTTCACGTGATGGCCTTCGAAAACAACACGGTTTAAGCAGACAGGGTGATCTTTCGCGGTTTCATCATTCTTGCAGCGCTTCTAGTTGCTCCGCTCGCGTCGACCGATCGAGCATCGCAGCCGGGCGCCGAGAAACCGGAAATCGCTCCGACAATCTATGATGTCGAAGTCATCGCTCGCTATCCTCATGACGTCGGCGCATTCACGCAAGGCCTCCTCAGGCACGATGGCGCACTCTATGAAAGCACCGGTAGAGTGGGGACATCGAGCATCCGAAAGGTCGACCTGGCCACTGGCCAAGTCGTTGCGTTTCAGAAAATTCCATCGGGTCAGTTCGGCGAAGGCCTCGCACTGTGGAATGATGAGCTCGTCAGCCTCACTTGGCTCGATGGGGTAATCCATCGATGGAGCCTGAAGGACTTAAGGCGTTTACGCAGCGATGAAGAATACCCTCACGAGGGGTGGGGCCTAACACGATTTGAAGATGTCCTTGTTGCCTCCGACGGAAGCGACAAGCTGCGCTTCCTGGACCCGGAAGATTACAGCATTAGGCGAACTGTTTCTGTCACCATCAACGGCCGTCCGGTCTCGCGACTGAACGAACTCGAACTCGTCGATGGGCTGATTTTCGCCAATATTTGGATGAGCGACTTCATTGTTGGGATAGAGCCGAGTACAGGTATTGTGCGAAAGATCCTCGACCTCCGCCAGCTTGCAGGCACGGATACAGCTAATCGTGATGCCGTCTTAAACGGCATCGCTTGGGATGCGGAAGGCCGACGTCTGTTTGTTACTGGAAAGCTGTGGCCCTGGCTTTATCATATAAGAGTGGTTGAGCGCACGGAAGGGCGATAGCCGACAGTCCCTTCACCACCCAACAGAGGCCATTTGGCGTTGACTGAATGTGGGCCGTAAGTGGCCCCCTCAAACCGCAAAAACTTTCCTACACAACCCCTCCTGTGCCACGCCGCGCTTTATGACACAGCGCCCTTCACCCCACGCCTCCCAGAACTCTCTCGAAGCCGTCTCGCTCACCGCCACCCGCCGCGATGGCTGGACGGCTGAGCGGCAGACCGCGTTCCTCCGAATGCTTGCCGCGACGCAGAGCGTGGCGCAGGCGGCGAAGTCGGTGGGGATGAGCCGCCAATCCGCTTATAAATTGCGCGCGCGGTTGGACGATGCCCCCTTTGGCGCGGGCTGGCGCATGGCGATGAAAGGAGGGCGCGGGGCGCTGCTTGAGGCGGCGCTGGACCGTGCGATCAACGGCATTGAAGTGCCGCATTACTGGCAAGGAGAGCTGGTGGGAACCTCGCGCCGCTATGACGAGCGTTTGACCGCGCTGCTGCTCAATTCAGGCGCTTTGGCAAACGCGCGCGCAACCGTGAACGGGGCGGAAGACGAGTTCGCTCATCATGGCCTTTCGCGCTTGCTTGACCGGATCGAGAGCGGCCCCCGGCACTGGCGCGGTTACGCGGAGGAGCGCAACGACGCATGGGGCGATGATGGCTATGACGACGACGATGGCTATGACAACGATGACGACAACGATGACGACGGTGAGGCCTCAGACCGCGATGAAAGGTCCGGCATCGGCGCGTGATGGGCGTCCCATCCCCTTGGTACCGGTGTCGCCTTTGCGCGCCGCATTCGGGGGAAAACCAGACAGCACAAAGACTTAAGAAAGACCGACGAAGGCGACATCGTGTCGCCTTCGTCGCTTTCGAAACCTGCGGTGCGGCCGCTTACCCGCCCTTGCGGCTCGCTTCGGCGGCTTCAATCACGTTGTCATCCCACGTCACCTGTGTCTGGGTCTGCGGGTTGAAGCGGGTGTTGGCATAGCTCGCCTTTTCCGCCGCTGCGATTTCCTGCGCTGTCAGATGCTCACTCGGTTCCAGCGCGAACACGTCAATACCGCGCGTGATCTCAGTCCCGTAAATGCGGCCATTATACCAGTAGGATGACCAGTAACCGCCCACGACGAGCTGTTCTTCATCAATCGGGCCGCGATCGAAATAGGCGATCTCAACCGGATTGGCGCTGTCAGTGAAGTCCATCACGCTGATCCCGCCCTGATACCAGCTTTGCACAAAGATATCGCGGCCTGGCACCGGAATGATCGAACCGTTATGCGCGACGCAGTTTTCCATGTCGCTTTGCGGGGCGGGCATTTTGTAATGGCTGCGGAAGACCAGTTTGCCATCGACGATGTCGTAAATCGCGTTGGCCCCCCAATCCATCGGGTCAGACGCGCTGCAACGCGGGCGTCCGCCGCCGCCCCATTCATCGGTGAAGATCACTTTCGTGCCGTCATTGTTGAACGTGGCCGAATGCCAATAGGCAAAGCCTTTATCGAACACCGCATCGGTGCGCACCGGATTATAGGGATCGGAGATATCCATGATGATCCCGTTGCCCGAACATGCGCCCGCCGCGAGGTTCAGCGACGGGAAGACGGTGATATCGTGGCACTGGTTTGTCTGGCGCGTATCCTGCGCCCCTTTCTCGCTTTCGCCGCCTTTCCAAAGACCGGCGATTTCACCCGTCTCGCTATCGGCGAAGACGCGCGGGCTGCTGACAATGCGCGCCTTTGACGGGTCTGCCACCGGAATTTCGATCACGTCGATGCTGAACAGGGCGGTGCGCGAATCCGCCGGATTGTCGATGCAGCGCGCCAGCTCTTCGGTTTTACGCACACGCGAAGTGCCCGAATTGTAGACGACGATTTTTTCAGCGTCAGAGCTGACGATGGAGTGCGTGTGGCTGCCCCGGCAGGTCTGAACCTGACCCACCTGGCGAACGGCGGTGAGATCGGAAATGTCAAAGATGCGCAGGCCGCGGAAACGCTCCTGCGACACATCGCCTTCAACACCCTGAAGCCCGCAATCGACCCGGCCCCGGGTCTGCTCGACGCTCATCACAAGGATATCGCCGACGACCGAGACATCGCCCTGCCCGCCCGGACACACGACAGAGCTCATCAGGTTGGGGGCGCCATCGTCGCCCAGTTTGTAGATGTTGAAACCGTGATAATTGCCCGCGACCATGATGTCGTCGAAGAACGCCATATCAGTGTTGGCAAAATCGAGCAGCGGAGAGCGTTCGGCGAACTGGGTCAGGCTTTCCTCTTCGTCATCGCGAACCGGTGTTTCACTGTCAGTTTCGGGGTCAGGTTCCTCGGCGGCCTCGGCCCCTTCTGCCTCGGTCCATTCCAGCTCTTCATTGGTTTCGGAATCCGCGTCTTCTTCATCCTCGTCTTCAGGGACTGCAGGGCGCAGATCGGCGGGGTTATCGGGATTGAAGAAACCCGCAGGTTTGCGCAGGCTCGCCACCTTGCGCAGATTCATGATCGCTTCGCCCGCATCGGCAAAGCCGGGGGTCAGCCCGGCGCGCGGATCAGGGGAGAGCTCGGCGAGCAGAGCATTCATCTTCTTGATTTCGGAGCTCTGGTCCGCCTCGATATCGCCGACAAAGCGGAACAGGACGGGGTCCGCTGCACTGCCCGGCTGGTCGAGCAAATCGTCAACCATCTCGATCGCACCATCATGGTGCGCGACCATCAGGGTCAGGAACATGCGGTCAAATTCGACCCCTTCCAGCGTCGCCAGCTTGGCCATCTGTTCGGGTGTCGCCATCCCTGCCATTGAGGAATGGTCGACCATTACGTGTTTGGAGTGATCCATCCCTTCAGAGTGACCCGAATGATCCATCATGCCATCCATCGTTTTGGCCATGACGGTTTTCTCACCGCGCGACTCCAGCCACTCGTTCATGAAGACGATTTCGTCTTCCTGAGCCGCTTCGATCCGGCCACCAATGGCGACGATCTCTTCGCGCGCAGTCCGGTCCTTGATCAGCTTTGCCATTTCCACCGCCTGCTGGTGATGGACGATCATGCCCTGCATGAAGGTGACATCCGCCGGGGAATAGGTGGAGCCGGCCAATTGCGTTGCTTCGTCAGCGGTAAGCGTCCTGCTTGCCTGACCGGGCGCGCCGGGCTGAACGATGGGTGCAGCTTGGGCCAGCGCGACACTGGATGATCCCAGCAGCATGGCAGTCAGGATTGCGCGTGCCGGTCGCAATTTTGGTCGCAATTGGATAGAATCGGACATTAAATTCCCCGTTGGAGTGAAAATGGTTGGTCCGCAAAGTGCCGCTGTTCACTTTCCAGTCAAGGGCTGTGTTGCATATCTGTTGAAGAGTTGGCTCGGGCTCCTGCCGGGAACGCTGGTCGGCTCGGTCGCTTAATACAGCATAGTGAGTGGCGTGTGATGGCTGCTGGTACTGCTATCCCGGTTCGTGAAAGGGTTGCCCCCAAGGCAGTCCGGTCGCTCGCACCGCACCATTGGTCGCAACCGCCAGCACGTGCGCTTGCCGCGACGAATCGAGCGTGGCTATCGCTGTAGTTTAACATTACAGTAACCCAATTCGGAGACACTTTTACCCATGCTTCGAGCTCGCCGACTTCTCACCCTTGCCGCTCTGGTCTCTGGACTTGGAGCATTTGCGGCGCCCGCTCATGCCGATACGACTGATCTCAACGCGAGTTTTGACAACGCTTTCGGCACTCAAATCCGATCACCGGCCACTTTCGAGGCTGTCTATGCGACCGGTTTTGAACAACGTATTGCCGAACTGGCTGATGGATCGCAGGGTCGGATCGGCGTCTATGCCGTGGATTTGGCGACGGGCGAGGAAATCTCGGTTCTGGGCGATCAGCGCTTCCCCTTGGCCTCGACCAGCAAGGTGGCCGTTGCCGCCACATTCCTCGCCGGAGTGGATGCAGGCAAATACAGCCTGACCAGCGAATATCCACTGATGATCCCGGTGCGGTCCAAGAAATTCTCGTCGCCCCGCGCGCCGGTGAAGGTTGGCAACTATGTCCCCGCCTATGAACTGATCAGCCTCATGATCTCCAAAAGCTGCAACAGCTGCACGGATGCGCTGCTGCGTGTCGTGGGTGGTCCGCAGGAAGTGAACAAGTGGATGCGCGATACGGCCGGGCTCGGCGATTTCGAGCTGTCGCGCGATATTGCCACGCTCGTGCGCGATGACGGTGAATATGACCCGGTTGAATGGATTGATCCGCGCGATTCGGCCACGCCGCGCGCGATGGGTCGCTTGCTCGCTGGCATTTATCAGGGCCGCTGGCTCAGCCCGCAAAGCAGGCGCGTGCTGATCGCCGCGATGGAAGAGACCACAACCGGTCGCCGCCGCATGAACGCCGCCCTGCCTGAAGCGGCAGGTCTGGCGCACAAGACGGGCACGCTCAGCCGAACGGCAAGCGATATCGGGATTTTCCGGCTTTCGGATGGTCGCGCGATTGCCGCTGCGATTTATGTGACCGGCCAAAGCTCCAGCCTGATTGACGAGGCCCGGAACAAGGGGGCTGCTCGCAAGATGCGCGATGAGCGGATCGCGGCGATTACGCGGGCGCTGTATAACGGGTTCACGGCCAGGGCGCGGCTTCAGGGTGATCCGACACGCAACTGGACGAACGCTCCGCCCCCCGCGAACGGCGGGTAATAAGAGGAGCTAGCGAACGGCGGTTAAGCCTAACTACCGCCAAGACCTTATCAAAAAAAGGGGCAGCGCCTCGCGGCACCGCCCCTCTTTTCATGATCACTCCGATAAACGGAGTGACAGTCAGCGAGTTACTCGCCTTCCATCATCTCTTCAGCCTTCATGGCTGCGCCTTCAGCGGCTTCTTCAGTGTCGGCAGCGGCGCCTTCAACAGCTTCACCGGTTGCGTCGACAGCAGCTTCGGTTTCTGCAGCAGCTTCACCGGCCATTGCGTCAGCGGCTTCAGCATTGGCTTCGGCGTCTGCAGCCATCGCGTCGACGGTTTCGCCGGCCTGTTCAGCGGTTTCCGAGCAAGCGGCGAGGCCAAGAGCCGAAGTGGCGATGGCGGCGGCAAGAACGAACTTACGCATAATGAAAATTCCTATTCCTTGATCGCAAAGTGCGATCACTTTAAAAAACGCGGCAGCCGGATCGGCTTTCCACGGGAAGCCAGTGCAATAACCTGCCGACTCCTGACACGCTTAATAATGGCAGGAATGTGGCAAATCAAGGCAAATGAGGCAAGATGGCCATATTTTTGCCCTTTTCTCGCCACATTTTACAAGGAATTACGAAGGTGCCTTATTCGCGCCCGCCTGTCATCCCGCGCTGTGCCCCGGCGGTGTCCGATCAACGCAGTCCTGCAAAGCCTTGCATTTCTGGTCCCTTACACACCCGATTACAAATCCGCTGACATACCCGCTTACCTGGGGCCGCTCGCGATGCTAGCAGACGCATCATGTCTCAGCAGCAGCATCTCTATCTCGTCGACGGGTCCTCCTATATTTTCCGGGCCTATCACCGGCTCCCGCCGCTCACCAATCCCGAAGGCACGCCGGTGGGCGCGGTCTATGGCTACACCACGATGCTGTGGAAGCTGGCCGACGATCTGGACGCAGCCGAAGGTCCGACGCATCTTGCAGTCATCCTCGATAAGGATTCAAAGAGCTTCCGCAATGACATCTATCCCGAATACAAGGCCAACCGTCCCGAACCGCCCGAGGACCTGCGCCCGCAATTCCCCCTGATCCGCGACGCCACCCGCGCCTTCAGCCTGCCCTGCATTGAGGAAGCCGGCCTTGAAGCGGACGATCTGATCGCATCCTATGCCCGCGAGGCGCAGCGGGAGGGCTGGAACGTCACCATCGTTTCGTCTGACAAGGATCTGATGCAACTGATCGGAGAGGTCGGCGGGGCGAAAATTGACATGCTCGACACGATGAAGAGTGCGCGCATCTATATCCCCGAAGTGCAGGAAAAGTTCGGTGTCGAGCCTGAACTTGTCGGCGATGTCCTCGCTCTGATGGGGGACAGCGTTGACAACATTCCGGGCATCTATGGTGTCGGGCCAAAGACCGCGAGCAAGCTGATCGCCGAGCACGGATCGCTCACCGCTGCGCTGGATCAGGCGCCCGAGATGAAAAAATCCAAGCTGAAGGAGCGCCTGCTTGAAGGCCGCGCAGATGCGGAGATGTCGCGGGTGCTGGTGACTTTGAAAGAGGATTGCGACCTGCCCATTGCAATTGAGGATATGCGGATCGAGACGATCCCTCAGGAACCGCTGACGCAATTTCTCCAGACGCACGGGTTCACCTCTTTGCTCAAGCGGCTGGGCGCAGGATCAGGCAGCCCCGAACGCGCCAACAACCTGCACCCCGACAAGGCCGAGAAAGCAGGTGACGCTGGCACAGCCGAGGGCTCGCGCCGACCTCTGCCCGAAATGCCAGCGGTTGATCGCAGCGCCTACAAGACCGTGCAGACTCTTGAGGCGCTGGAAGAATGGGCACAGCGCGCCATCGCAGCTCGGCTGGTTGCAGTTGATACCGAGACATCCGCGCTCGATGCGATGCAGGCTGACCTTGTCGGGATCAGTCTGGCACTCGGACCCAATGATGCGTGCTATATCCCGCTGGCCCATGGCGGGACCGATATGTTCGATGAGAAGCCCGAGCAGATAGACCGCGACACCGCGCTTGCGGCGCTTCGCCCGATGCTGGCTGACCCGTCCGTCCTCAAGGTCTTCCAGAACGGCAAATACGATCTCAACGTCCTCGCGCGCTATGACGTGCCGGTCCACCCGATCGAAGACACGATGGTGATGAGTTTTGCGCTGGATGCAGGGCGCGGCGAAGCTGTGGGTGGCGGCCATGGGATGGATGACCTCTCCCAGCGCCACCTTGGCCACACCTGCCTATCGTTCAAGGAAGTGTGCGGCACGGGCAAGAAAGCCATTCCCTTTGGCGAAGTCCCGCTGGACCGGGCAACCGAATATGCCGCCGAAGATGCGGATGTGACCCTGCGGCTCTATCGCGTCCTGAAACCGCGCCTTTCCGAAGAGGGCGGCACCCGGATTTATGAGCGCGTGGACCGCCCGCTGATTGCCACGGTGGCCGGGATGGAGCGCGAGGGAATCAAGGTTGACCGGGCGCAGCTCGCCAGACTTTCCGAGGAATTCGCGACCACCACAGCCGGGCTTGAGAAAGAAATCCATGCGCTGGCTGGCGAGGAATTCGCGGTCGGCAGCCCGAAGCAACTGGGCGAAGTGCTGTTTGAAAAGATGGGCTTCAAGGGCGGAAAGAAGGGCAAGAGCGGGCAGTATTCAACTGATCAGTCAGTGCTGGAAAAGCTCGCCACTGACCGGACGAACGAAGGCGCGCCCATTGCGAAGAAGGTGCTGGAATGGCGGCATCTGTCAAAGCTGAAATCGACCTATACCGATGCGCTGCAAGGCCAGATCAACTCTGACACCGGGCGCGTGCATACCAGTTATTCGCTGGTCGGTGCGCAGACGGGGCGGCTGTCCTCGACGGATCCGAACCTGCAGAACATCCCGATCCGCACCGCCATCGGTCGCACCATTCGTGAGGCTTTCGTACCAGAGGACGGCAACACGCTTTTGGCGGCGGACTATTCGCAGATCGAGCTGCGACTGGCCGCGCATATGGCCGATGTCGACACGCTGAAACAGGCATTTGCCAATGGCGAGGATATCCACTCGCGCACCGCCACGGAAATGTTTGGCGAGGTAACCCGCGATACGCGCGCGCAGGCGAAGACGATCAACTTCGCGATTCTGTACGGCATCTCGCGCTGGGGGCTTGCGGGCCGGCTTGAAGTGGAGCCGGACGAAGCACAGGACATGATCGACACCTATTTTCAGCGCTTCCCCGGCATCCAGCGCTACATCATGGAGACGGTGGAGACCGTGAAGGCCAAGGGCTATTCCGAGACGCTGTTTGGGCGCAAAACATGGTTCCCGCGCATCACGTCAAAGAATCAGGCAGAGCGTCAGGGCTCCGAACGCGCGGCGATCAACGCGCCGATACAGGGCACCAGCGCGGACATTATCAAGCGGGCGATGGTGCGGATGCTGCCGGCGCTGCGCGATGCGGGCCTCAACGATGTGCGCATGCTGTTGCAGGTCCACGACGAACTCGTGTTCGAACTGCCGGAAGGCGATGTGGCCGCAGCCTCTCCGATTATCGAGCGCGTCATGGCAGAAGCCGCCTTGCCCGCAGTGTCTCTCGACGTACCGCTCGCCATTGATATCGGCACCGGGGCAAGCTGGGACGCGGCGCACTAGGCCCCGATTCCCTAGTCGTGCTTGTTCACGTTGGTCGGCTCCAGTATTTCAGGGGCGAAGAAGCCGATCGGGGTCGCCTCAGCAGCGCGTTTTTTCAGTTCACCGCGCATCTTGCGGTATTCGGCTTCCATCTTTGATGTAACTGTCGCGCGGCTGTCCTTGAGCGCTTCCTCGAAGTCAGCTGCCGAAACCTCGTTCACATCGCCGCCAACCCGGCGCAGCGCGCCAAGGCCGGCACGGCGCACCACATCCTCCAGATCAGCGCCTGTAAAGCGTTCGGTCTGCTTTGCCACCGCGGCCAGATCAACATCACTCGCCAACGGCATTTTCGAGGTGTGGATCTTGAGGATATGCTCGCGTCCTGCCAGATCAGGCGTACCGACATAGACCAGTTCGTCAAAACGGCCCGGACGCAGCAACGCCGGATCGACCAGGGTCGGGCGGTTGGTTGCACCGATCACGATGACCGATTGCAGCTCTTCCAACCCGTCCATTTCGGCAAGGATCGTGTTGACCACGCGGCCCGTGACCTGTGGCTCGCCCTGAGCGGAACCGCGTGCGGGCACCAGACTGTCAATCTCGTCAATGAAGATCACGCACGGCGCAACAGCTCGCGCACGCTGAAACATGCGGGCGATCTGCTGTTCACTCTCGCCATACCACTTGGAAAGCAGGTCCGAGCTTTTCATCGAAATGAAATTGGCTTCCGCTTCCTTGGCGACCGCTTTGGCCAACAGCGTCTTGCCCGTTCCCGGAGGACCATAAAGCAGGAAGCCTTTCGCAGGGCGAATGCCAAGGCGGCGGAAGGCTTCAGGGTTTTTGAGCGGGAGTTCGATCCCCTCTTTCAGCTTGTCGATAGCATCGCCGACCCCGCCAATATCGCTCCACCCGACATTGGGCACCTGCACCATAACCTCGCGCATGGCAGAGGGCTGAATGCGTTTGAGCGCGGACAGAAAATCCTCGCGCGTGACGCACAGGTCTTCCAGCACATCTGCCGGGATCGTGCGCTCATCCAGATCAAGGCGCGGCATGATCCGGCGCACCGCATCGATGGCTGCCTCACGGGCCAGCGCCGCGATATCCGCACCGACAAAGCCGTGGGTGACACGGGCAAGTTCATCCAGGTCGACCTTGTCTTCCAGCGGCATTCCGCGCGTATGGATCGAAAGAATTTCGCGTCGCCCACCCGTATCGGGCACTCCGATCACAATCTCGCGATCGAAGCGGCCCGGCCGGCGCAGCGCCTCGTCAATGGCATCGGGGCGATTGGTCGCTGCGATCACGACGAGGTTCGCACGCGCCTCCAACCCGTCCATCAGCGTCAAAAGCTGGGCAACAAGCCGCTTTTCCGCTTCACCGGGCACCTGCGTGCGTTTGGGCGCAATCGAATCGATCTCATCGATGAAGACAATGGCGGGGGCAGCTCTGGTGGCCTCCTCGAACACCTCGCGCAGCCGCTTTTCAGACTCGCCATACCCCGAACCCATGATTTCAGGCCCGTTGATGGTGAAGAATTCCGCATCCGATTCGTTCGCCACCGCCTGAGCAAGGCGCGTCTTGCCCGTTCCGGGAGGGCCGTGGAGCAACACCCCCTTGGGCGGATCTACACCAAGGCGCGTAAACAGCTCGGGATAGCGCAGTGGCAGCTCAACCATCTCGCGCAGCGCCGTGATGGTATCCTCCATCCCGCCCACATCATCATAGTTGACGCCCGCTCTGGGATCGCGCGGCTCCTCGAACTCGGTGCGCAGCTCAACCTCGGTGTTCTCGTCGATATGGACGATACCCTTGGGACTGGTGGATGCGACGGAAAGTCTGATCTGGGTAAGCGCATAGGCGGGCGCGCGCAGCAATTGGCGCACATCGGACGGCATGTTCTGAACCGGCTGCTGACCGGTGGTTGCGACCAGATCGCCTGCAACCAGAGGCTTGCGGAAGAAATTGCGTTTAAGCGCCTGTGTCGGCCCCTGAAGGCGCATCTCGCGCTGGGCAGGCGCGAAAACGACGCGCGTGGCCGGGCGCGATTCGGCCACGGTTATGACAACGTGTTCGCCAGAGGCCGCCTCTGCATTGCCGCGCTGCAACCCGTCGAGGCGCACCACATCCAGCGTTTCATCCTCGGGATAGGCAGGCATTGCGATGGCAGCGGTGGTCCGCTTGCCAGTCAACTCGACAACATCGCCATCGGTAATGCCAAGGTCCTGGAACGCCGATCGCGGCATGCGCGCGATACCCTGACCCGATTCCTCCTGCCGGGCAGCGGCCACTTGCAAGCGAGCGGATCGCGTATCGTTCGGGCTTTCAGCATCGGCCATCGGCATTCCTCTCGCATCGTTGTGTGCTTGCACTGATGATAGCGTTAGCTAGGTCTGAAGCCCAAGCATTGCAATCGCGGTAATGAGCAGGACCGCGCACGGGCCTACGCAACCCACCATTTGTGGGAGCCTTCTGCGCTACAGGCAGACAAAGCCCGGCGCGTCGCTCTCAAGCCGGGCAGAAAAAAGCCCGGCACTAGGGCCGGGCTTGAAAGTTTGGGAGAGGATGCCTGAAAGGCACACCCGCTTTCTGACGCCAGCAGCACTTTTGTGCAAGTGCGAAAGGCGCATTTTATGTTGCAAATTATGCATTGTAATGCCCGATATGTTCACTTTGCGTCACTGAAATCGAATGAACTTGCCTAATATTTATGCATGTGCTCAATTATTAGGCGCAAATACTAAAGTCGTATGCTGCGGCGCAGCGAAAAACGGGCCTCCGGTATCACCGACGCGCCCACCTTCCGCGCGGACGCAGCAATGCAGGGAGCAGCATATCTGGGCGGGTGACAGCCCCCTCCCAAATGACTAATCACCGCGCAGCCATTCGAACAAGAGCGGTCATTCCAGATCGCGCAGCTATTCACGGTGAGCGATTATGTCCAAGATTTACTCCTCCGCAGCCAAGGCCCTCGACGGGGTTTTATCCGACAACCTGCTGATCGCGGCGGGCGGTTTTGGCCTGTGCGGTATCCCTGAGCGCTTACTCGATGCCATCAGGGACAGCGGGGTAAGCAGCCTCACCTTTGCCAGCAACAATGCCGGGATCGACAATGAAGGGATCGGCAAGCTGCTGCGCACGCGGCAGGTAAAAAAGATGATCAGCTCCTATGTCGGAGAAAACAAGGAATTTGAGCGCCAATATCTCGCCGGTGAACTTGAGGTCGAATTCAGTCCGCAAGGGACCCTGGCAGAGCGCATGCGTGCGGGCGGGGCGGGCATTCCCGGCTTTTACACCAAGACAGGCGTTGGCACACAGGTCGCAGAAGGAAAGGAGCACGCCGAGTTTCCTGACCCCGATGGCATCATGTCCACCTATATCCTGGAGCGCGGTATCTTTGCTGACCTTGCAATTGTGAAGGCATACAAAGCGGATGAGACCGGCAATCTGATCTTTCGCAAGACCGCGCGCAATTTCAATCAGCCCGCTGCGACATGCGGCAAGGTGTGCATTGCCGAGGTGGAAGAGATTGTGCCGGCTGGCGCGCTGAACCCTGACGAGATTCACCTGCCCGGCGTGTTCGTCAATCGCATCGTTCTGGGTGCGCCTTACGACAAACAGATCGAGTTCCGCACCGTGCGCGAGCGCGAGCCAGAGACCGGAGATGCGTGATCGCCAAGCGCCGTCTGACTCCGGCCTTTAATGTGGCGCTGATATGCGCTGCGGCGCTCAGCCTGTCGGGCTGCGTCGCGGCGGCCATTCCTGTGCTGGCAGGCGGAGTGCTGGTCCGCAGCCAAACAGACGGCAAAGGCACCAAGGGCTCCCAAGGCTCCAAAGCTCAGGGCGAAGTGACCGTCGCCGATGCGGCGACACCCGAGCCCGGTCCGGTAGTCGCGCAGCAGACCCCAGACAAACTGGCGGCATCGGCGAATGAGGCATCGCCGATGGCAAAGACCGCCAAGCCAGCCGCATCATCCAGCGCAACGGGTCGGTTTATTGTGGAAGCGGAGAATGCTCCGGCGGTGGCCCCAGGGATAGCGGGCGATCCGTTTGCCGATCTGGTCGCTTATGCAAAGGCGCGGGACATTATTGATCCTGCCCTCAAGAGCCCGGGTCAGGAAATCACCGCATCTGCAATGCTGCTGGAACCGGCAGAGCTGAACGCCAAGCGCAAACCGTGTGCGGGGACCACGCCCACCGTCCTGATCGATCTGGATCCCAAAGACAGTGTTTTTGGTCCCGGTGCGTCGATCGCCGCGCCGGATGGCGCTGCTGCCAGCCTCGCAAGTCTGCGTGAGAACGAAATAGCCGTCGCATGGATTTCGGGCGCTTCGGCGGCCTATGCGGGGGATGTGCGCGTCGCCCTGAAAGAGAGCGGCCTTGATCCTTCGGGCAAGGATACTCTGTTGATGATGCGCTATCCCGGCGATCGCAAACAGACCCGGCGCGAAGACCTCGCGGCCTCTTCATGCTTGATCGCCATCGCCGGAGATGAACGGCGCGATTTCGATGAATTGTTCGCCTACCTCGTCAATCCCGAAGCCGCGCTGGGGCTGGAATTGCTCATCGGCGACGGCTGGTTTCTCGTGCCCAGACTTGTTGCCAGACACAGCCTTACCACGCAGCCCGAAACAGCGCCCCAAACGCAAACCTCCCAGATTGCCAACCGCCCCTGATATTCAACGGCCTGATATCCAATGGAAAGCTCGCACAATGACTGATACCGCAACAAAGACCGGATGGACCCGCGATGAAATGGCCGCACGTGCCGCGCGCGAATTGCAGGATGGCTATTACGTCAATCTGGGAATTGGCATTCCCACCTTGGTCGCCAACCACATTCCCGAAGGCATGCTGGTTACGCTGCAAAGCGAGAACGGGATGCTGGGTATCGGCCCGTTCCCCTATGAGGACGAGGTCGATCCTGATCTGATCAATGCGGGCAAGCAAACAATCAGCGAGCTGCCGCATTCCGCCTATTTCGACAGCGCCACCAGCTTTTCCATGATCCGCGGCGGGCATATTGATCTGACCGTTCTGGGCGCGATGGAAGTGGCGGAGAACGGCGATATCGCCAACTGGATGATCCCGGGCAAAATGATCAAGGGCATGGGCGGCGCGATGGATCTGGTTGCTGGCGTGAAGAAGATCATCGTCGTGATGGACCACACGAGCAAGGCGGGCGATCCAAAGTTCATCCCCGAATGCACTTTGCCGCTGACCGGGGCGGGTGTGGTCGATATGATCGTGACAAATCTCGCCGTGTTCCAGCGACCAGATAAATCCTCTGCCTTCAAGCTGATCGAGCTGGCGCCGGGTGTCACCGCAGAGGAAGTGGCGGCCAAAACCACCGCCAAATACGAGGTCGCGCTTGGCTAAAGCGCCTGCCAACTCCGGCACCCCCTGGTTTGTCGCGGGAGCGATACTCTCGCTGGCCGCGTCGGCGCTCCATATCGCGGTGATCGC
>JBARXS010000050.1:0-11026 GCA_049647465.1 Erythrobacter sp. | reverse complement strand
TCGAGCGGTGCGCTCAGCAGATCAGCGGTGATATCCGACTGAATCTGCGGTGTTTCAGGTGCGGGAGGCGGGCGATTGTCGCTCGCCATCGAAGCCTGCAGGATGCGGGTCGGACGCTGCGGTGGCTCCCCCCGGTTGATCGTGTCGACACCGGCCATGTTCTCAATCACGCGGCCAAAATTGGTGTAGCGCTTATCGAGGCTGAAACGCGGGTAGAAGACGATGAAAAACTGGCTGTTGGCGCTGTCCTCCGACGCGGCGCGCGCCATGGCCAGAGTGCCGCGCACATGCGGCATGGGATTGAATTCTGCCTTCAGGTCCGGAAGCTCTGAACCGCCCTGCCCGGTGCCCGTCGGATCACCGCCCTGAGCCATAAATCCGTCAATCACACGGTGGAAAATGATGCCGTCGTAAAAGCCTTCGCGCGTCAGCTTCTTGATCCGTTCCACATGCGCGGGAGCCCATTCGTCCATAAGGCGGATCTTGATGCGCTCGCCGTTCGATAGGTCCAGCACCCAGATATCATCGGGATCTTTGGTGACGTCATATTCAATCGGCGGATAGCTGCGGGCGAGCGCAGGAGTTTCTGCCTCTTCCGTAGCTTCTTCAAAGGCCTTTTCGAGATCTTTCGAAGGAGCCTCCTTCTCGGGCTCGTCGGTCTCTGGCTGCGCTGCAGTGTCTGCATCCTGTGCAAAGGCGGGTGTGAACGCGCTCACGGCGAGAATGGCAGCAATTCCGGCAGCAAAAGCACCGGTGAAATGGGATCGGGACATGATTGGTATCTTTATCTCGTCAAAAAACTGAGCCCTGCCTCTAACGATGCGCGCATGACACTTCAATGAATGATCAAACCCGCATCCCCGATGCTCGCTCAATGCTGTACCGGCGTTGCTGGCGCTACAGGTCACCCTTGCGGCCAATTTTCTCGACCCGCGCCAGCACTTCGGCTTCAACCGGTGGGCTGACGAACTTGGCAATCTCTCCGCCATACAGCGCGATTTCCTTCACCAGCTTGCTGGCGATGGGCTGGAGGCAGACGTCCGCCATGAGGAAAACCGTCTCCACCTCGTCATCGAGCTGCTGGTTCATGCCCGCCATCTGGTATTCATATTCAAAATCCGCGACCGCGCGCAGGCCTCGGATGATCATGCTGGCACCTTGCGACTGGGCAAATTTGACGAGCAGCGAATTGAACCCGATGACTTTCACATTGGCCAGACCGAGGTTTTTGACCTCGCGTTCGACCATTGCAAACCGTTCTTCGGTGGAGAACATCGGGTTCTTTGACGGGTTGGTTGTCACCCCGATGATCAGCGTATCGACCAGTTTTGACCCCCGCCGGATAATGTCGGCATGGCCCAGAGTGATTGGATCGAAGGTGCCAGGATAAATCCCCACGCGCTCTGTCATTGCTTTATCCTCTCCCATTCGATCACCGTACCGTCGGTTGAAACCTGCAAGCCGATAATCAGGGTCTCGCGATAGCCGTCTTCCAGCTCGCCGACAAATTCGCCGCGCTCATTGGCGCGCAAACCCCGCCGCAGAGCGCCTTCGCGAAGGGTTTCGACGCAATCGTTCTTCACCCCATAAGCAGTGCGGTACTCATGCGTTTCGGTCTTTTCATTATCTTTGAAGAAAGAGCCGAGAATGACCGCATCGTCGCACTGGTCAGTATCGAATGCGGCGACCAGACAAGCGACCTGACCCTGTGCATCGCGTCCGCAGGCGCTGGTCTGGTATTCGGAAACGGCGACGTCAGTGCCAGGTGTTGGCGCAGCCTCCACGTCGGTTTGAGGCTCCGCTTGATCGGCCTTCGGCTCAGCAGCGCCGCATCCTGTCAGGACACCTGCCAACACTGCCAGCGGCAGTAAACGGCGTGTCACCGGTCGCGCTCGACAATGAACCGTGCGAGGGCGCGCAGCATGTCGGCTTCGGAGCCGTGGGAGCCGAGATGCGCAATCGCCTGATCTACCAGAGCGCGCGCCTGTTCGCGAGCCTTGTCCGCTCCCATCAGTGTCACGAAGGTCTGCTTGCCCTGCTCTTCGTCCTTGCGCAGCGCCTTGCCGGCCTTTTCCTGATCGCCTTCGACGTCGAGCAAATCATCAGCGATCTGGAATGCCAGACCGATATCGCGGGAATAGGCCCGCAGATGCGCGCGACCTTCAGGCGGAACCTTGCCCAGGATCGCGCCCATCTCGACGCTCGCAGCCAGCAAAGCGCCGGTTTTCAGCTGTTGCAGCCGCGTGATCGTGTGGAGGTCGTAATCCACGCCCTCTTCATCCGCGACCATGTCCATCATCTGGCCGCCCGCCATGCCGTTCATGCCGCTCGCCGCGCCCAGCGTTGCAATCAGTTCGGATCGGGTAAAGGGATCGGCGCTCGTCCCGCTATCCGCCAGGATCTCGAACGCCAGCGCATGGAGCGAATCTCCCGCCAGCACTGCGGTTGCCTCGTCAAATTCGTTGTGCAGCGTCGCCTTGCCATGGCGCAGATCATCATCGTCCATGCAGGGCAGATCATCGTGGATCAGCGAATAGACGTGGATCGCCTCTACCGCCGTGCCCGCATTCAGGGCGCTGGTGCGGTTGACGCCAAACAGCTCTGCCGTGCTGACCACCAGAAACGGACGCACCCGCTTGCCACCGCCAATCGCGGCATAGCGCATCGCCTCGACCAGGCGTGCGCGCGTGTCATTGGGCACTGGCAAGAAGGCATCGAAAACCGAATCCACCTCTTGCTGGACCCGCTTCAAACCCTCGCCAAGCGCGTCACTTTCTACTCCCACCAGCGTCATTCTATTGCGCTCCATCCAGAGGAGTGGTGCCGCTGGGCACGCCATTTGCGCCAGTCACGATCTTCTCGATCCGGGCCTGCGCAGAATCGAGACGTTTTTGACAAGTGGCGCGCAATTTCTCGCCGCGCTCATACAGATCGATTGACTGGTCCAGCGGCACATCACCGCGTTCCAGTTTCGTCACGATCTCTTCGAGCGCGCGCAACGCCTCTTCAAAGCTCATATTTTCGATTTCGCCACCGTTAGCGGTGGAACCGTTTCCCTCGTCCATGCGTCAGAGCAATGACTACGCAAAAGCGCAGGGTCAAGGCCGCGCACGAACGGGGAAGTTTGAAATGACAAAATATCTGATCGCATACGGCATTGCCGCAGTCGCTTTCGGCACGCTGGACGCAATCTGGCTGCGCTGGGCGGGCGAGAATTTCTACCGTCCCATAATCGGAGAGATTATGGCCGACGAGTTTGATATGGGCGCAGCAGGTGTATTCTATTTCCTGTATCTGGGCGGCATGGTCTGGTTTGCGGTCAAACCCGGGCTCGAAACCGGGTCCGTTATGACAACGCTGCTTAATGGCGTGTTGCTCGGTGCGCTCTGCTATGCGACCTATGATTTGACCAGTCAGGCCGTGCTTAAGGTATGGGCAACCAGGATCAGCATTGTGGACATTGCATGGGGGGCCTTTGCGACAGGGACGGCAAGCACTATCGCGACATGGGGTACGTTAAAGCTAACGGGCTAACATCATTGAAGGGGCGCGGAAACAATGTTCATCGGTCATTTTGCACCGGCCTTCGTCGCCGCAGCGCTCGGCCCGCGCGCCCCAAAGTTGGGCACCGCCTTTATCGCGGCGCAATTGGTAGACTGGGCGTTCTTCGCCTTCGCCATCGTCGGGATTGAGAAGATGCGGATTGAACCGGGGGCAACCGTGATGGTGCCGTTCGACCTGTATTATGTGCCCTACACACACAGCCTGCTGGGAACAGCGGTGTGGGCGATTGGCTTTGCGGTGATTGTCGCGCTCACCCAGAAGAACGCTCTGGCGGGATTGCTGGCTGGCGCGGTTGTGGTGTCGCACTGGCTGCTTGATCTGGTGGCGCACCGCCCCGATCTGACGATCGCTGGCGGAGAGCAGACCTACGGCTTTGGCCTGTGGAACTACCCCGCAATCGCCATGCCACTCGAAATCGGTATCACTCTGGCAGCCGGCGTCTTTTACCTGCGCCGCACCAGAGGCCCGATTGGCCCGCCGCTGGTCTTGCTGGGCTCCCTGCTGCTGCTGCAGGCGGTGAACTGGTTTGGTCCTGAGCCAACGCAGGCCGGACTATTCGTCTATACGCAGGCCCTGATAGCCTTTGGTGTTTTGACGATAATCGCCGCATGGGTGGGGGAGAATCGCTATTTTGTTCAGCGCGGCGGCTTGGCGACGCCGAGCGGCTGATTTATGCGCTTTGCGCATGAGCGAAATCACTCCCGACATCGTCGAGTCCCACGGGCTCAGTCCTGAAGAATATGACCGCGTCCTTTCAGGACTTGGGCGAGAACCGAACTTGGTCGAGCTCGGCATCTTTTCGGTCATGTGGTCGGAGCATTGCTCTTACAAATCCTCGCGCCTGCACCTGAAGAAGCTTCCAACCGAAGCGGAATGGGTGATCTGCGGTCCCGGTGAAAATGCCGGTGTCATTGATATCGGCGACGGGCAAGCGGCGATCTTCAAGATGGAGAGCCATAACCACCCCTCCTATATCGAGCCGTATCAGGGCGCAGCCACCGGAGTTGGCGGCATTTTGCGCGATGTCTTCACCATGGGCGCGCGGCCTGTGGCGAATATGAACGCGCTTCGCTTTGGCCGACCAGACCACCCCAAGATGAAGCATCTGGTGCAAGGTGTGGTCGCAGGGATTGGCGGATACGGCAATTGCGTGGGCGTGCCGACCGTGGGCGGAGAGACCAATTTCCACCCCGCCTATGATGGCAACATCCTCGTCAATGCGATGACAGTCGGCATCGCGGACACGGACAAGATCTTCTATTCAGCGGCCACCGGAGTCGGCAATCCGATTGTCTATGTCGGATCAAAGACCGGACGCGACGGCATTCACGGCGCGACCATGGCCAGCGCCGATTTTGGCGAAGACACCGAGGCAAAGCGTCCCACCGTACAGGTTGGCGATCCCTTCACGGAAAAACTGCTGATCGAGGCGTGCCTTGAACTGATGGCGACCGATGCGATTGTCGCGATTCAGGATATGGGCGCGGCGGGCCTCACCTCCTCCAGCGTGGAAATGGCGACCAATGGCAAAGCGGGCATACGGCTCGACATGAACAAGGTGCCGTGCCGCGAAGAGGGCATGACGCCGTACGAGATGATGCTGAGCGAGAGTCAGGAGCGCATGCTCATGGTGCTCAAACCCGGCAAGGAGGCGATGGCAAGGGCGATCTTTGACAAATGGGAGCTGGACTTCGCGATCATCGGCGAGGTTACGGATACGCGCCACATGGTCCTGGAATTCGATGGCGAGGTTGTGTGCGACATTCCGCTCGGGCCGCTGGCGGCGGACGCTCCCGAATATGACCGGCCCTATGCAGGGCGCGAGGAATATGCTCAGTGGGCGGGCATCACGCCAATGTCCGATGCACCGGACTCCGCCGATCCGGGCGCGGACCTCCTGAAAATGATGGCGAGCCCCAACCTCGCCTCGCGCCGGTGGATTGCCGAGCAGTATGACAGTCAGGTGATGGGCGACACGCTCCAGACTGGCGGCGATGCAGCAGTGGTGCGGGTGCACGGCACGGATAAAGCGCTCGCCATGACCACAGATTGCACGCCGCGCTATGTCCATGCGGACCCGTATGAGGGCGGCAAGCAAGCCATTGCGGAGGCCTATCGCAACCTGTGTGCAGTCGGCGCGCGTCCTCTGGCCGTGACCAATTGCCTGAACTTCGCCAACCCCCAGCGGCCCGAGATTATGAGCCAGTTTGTCCACGCTCTTGAAGGCATGGGCGATGCCTGCCGCGCGCTGGATTTCCCGATCGTGAGCGGCAACGTCTCGCTCTACAACGAAAGCAAGGCAACGGGTGGCGGCAGCGCGATCCTGCCCACGCCAGCGATTGGCGGCGTCGGCATTCTGGACAACGCGAGCACCATGGTCACGCCCGCTTTCAAGGCTGAGGGCGATGCGATCTATCTGATTGCGCCGGAATTCTGGGCGCGGCCCGATCCGACACGGTCCCATTTGGGTAAGACGCTGTGGCTGGACGTGGTGCATGGGCGCGATGAAGGCCGCGCGCCTCCGGTGAGCCTCGCCGCTGAACTGGGCGCTGGCCAGATCGTGCGCAAGCTGATCGGCGAAGGCCTGCTTTCGGCGGTCCATGATTGCTCTGACGGCGGCCTTGCGGTTGCCCTCGCCGAAATGGCCTTGTCTGCCGGGATCGGCGCGGAAGTGACCGGGCACGACGCCTACACGCGCGCGCAATGGTGGTTTGGTGAGGATCAGGCACGCTATGTCATCACGGTCTCACCCGACAATGCCGAGGCATTCAACCGCATCGTCGCCGAGGGACCCGACATTGACGAAGCCGAAATGGTCGGCTTCACCCGCATTGGCACCGTGGGCGGCGACAGCCTGCTTGGCATCGCGATCAGCGATCTGCGCGCGGCTCATGAGAGCTTTTTCGCGGAATGGATGGAAGGATAAGCGCGTGCATCTTGCAGTCGACTATGGCGATTGCCTGATGCACAGTGCGTGACATGACCGCTGGATATTCCGGAACCCCTCTCGCCAAAAAGCTGAACCTGCGCGACGGGCAGGTCTGCTGGTTTGATGGCATGCCCGAATCCATCATTGATGAGATTGACGAATACGCGCTTGAGCTGAGCTTTGTGGCAGAACCACGCGCCGGCATCGATGCGGCGCATGTCTTTGTGACCGATGCGGATGATCTGCGCGTCAAGCTGGTGCAATTGCGCGGGCTGATTGCGAGCGACGGGCAGGTCTGGGTGAGCTGGCCCAGAAAAGGCTCCGGTCAGGAGACCACGCTGGATCAAGAGGCGGTGCAGACAATCGGCCACGGTGCAGGGTTGATCGATACCAAGAAATGCGCGGTGGACGAAGTCTGGTCCGGCCTCAAATTCGTCATCCCAAAGGCTGACCGATGAGCACGCAGCAGACCACTCAGCAGACCAGAGGGCAGGCGCCGAGCCCTACATCGACACTCACCCTTGTTGCATTCATTGTCTTCATCGACATGGTCGGGATTGGCCTGATCGTGCCCGTCCTGCCGGACCTGCTTGAGGAAGTGACCGGCAAAGGCCTGGCCGAGAGTGCGCAAATCGGCGGCTGGCTGTTGTTCGCCTATGCCCTGATGCAGTTCCTGTTTGCGCCGGTGATTGGCGGATTGTCCGACCGGTTCGGCCGGCGGCCGGTATTGCTCATCACGCTGTTTGCGCTGGGCATTGATTATGCGATCATGGCTTGGGCGCCGACCCTGTTCTGGCTTTTCCTGGGCCGGATTATCGCCGGGATCATGGGCGCAAGCTGGGCGGCGGCCAATTCCTGCATCGCTGATCTCGCCACTCCGGAGGAACGCGGCAAATTCTTTGGCATCATGGGCGGTGCGGGCGCGAGCGGGTTCGTCATCGGCCCGGCGATTGGCGGGGTGCTGGGCGAAATGGGTGTGCGGCTGCCTTTCGTCGCCTCTGCTGTGCTGGCGCTTGTCGGTGCGGTTATCGGCTATTTCTACCTGCGCGAAACCCTGCCCCCCGAACGCCGCCGCGCCTTCACTCTGGCGCGCGCCAATCCGCTTGGCACGCTGATCCAGATGGGCCGCAATCCGATCGTTCTCGGTTTCATCGTGGTAATCTTTTTCATGCAGCTGGCCGGGCAGGCGCAGATGTCGGTATGGTCCTATCACACACAGTTGGTGTTTGACTGGAGCCTTGAGGAAATCGGTTACAGCGTCGCGCTGTTCGGACTGATAGTCGCCTTTGTTCAGGGCGGGCTGACCGGGAAGGTCATTGCCAAAACCGGCCCGCGCAAAACCGCCTTGCTGGGCTTTCTGCTCGCTTCGCCTGCGTTTTTCCTGTTCGCCTTTGCCCAGTCGAGTTGGTTCATGATTGTCGGCATTATATTCGGCAGTTTCGGCGGACTGACCTTCCCCGCCCTGCAACAGATGATGAGCGAACGCGTGGCCGAGGATGCGCAAGGGGAACTGCAAGGCGCGATTGCCAGCGCGATGAGCATCACCAGCATTATCGGACCGGTCATCATGACGAGCGTGTTCAGCACCTTTGCCGATGATGAAGGCGTGTATTTTCCCGGCGCGCCCTATCTGCTCGCTGCCATGCTCTCGCTGACAGGTATTGCCATCGCGATCTGGAACATCATGCGAATGCCGCAAGAGGCGACCGGTCAGGCAGCAGAGACCGCCCCCGGCTGACGATCACGCAGCTTGCGGTTTGGACGATGGGGCTTTTGATAAGCCGAGATCGCCGGGCATGTTGCCTTCCGCTTCGAGCACTTTCAGGCACTCACGATAGACCACCGGCTTGCCGATATTCAGCCGCGCGCGGGCGGCGTCAATATCTTCGCGCATCAGAGCTTCGACGTCTTCATGCGCTATTCTGGCCGCGGCCTTGCCAAGCCGCTGACCCTCTTTCACCGAAGCAAACAGCGGCGCTTTGGTGCGTGAGACCTTCTTGATCTGGCGCGCACCAGCATAGGCGATGAAGAGCACGCCCATATTGTAGTTCTGAGAGTAGGAAAAGCCGAGCAAACTCGCCTCACCCAACGCATCTCGGCCATAACCGGTCAGCACATGAAACAGATCATGCGTGTCGCGCAGAAGGTTGAAATACCATTCGGTCAGATCGCGCGGACGGGCATCCTCGGGTGCCCATTTATGGCTTTCCTCAACCAGGCCCTGCGCGCTCAATCCTTCGCGTTTCATGAATGCCATGTAGCGCTGACCCACGCTGTTTTCCGGCAGATCGGCCCAGCGTGCATGATCATCCAGCATCGCAGGAATATCGGTCTCTTCGCGCAGGAAGCGCTGGCCTGCCTCAGACCGGATAAAGTCCCACGCCTGGCGATGGCTGGCCTTGCCCTTGGTTGCTTCAATAATGTGAAAGACCTGTTCGGTGTCTTCCTTGTCCTCAACGAGTTTTCCGAAGTGGTGGAGAACCTTGAGCGGCTGGATACCCGAAATACGCCGTTCCGGCGCGACAAGCGGTCTGTCCAATAGAGCCATCATTCTCCTCCCTCTCAATTGCGCAACACCCGCGCCAGACTCCCGTCCAACCCGATTACGCGGCAAGCGCCTGTGTGTCGGTCTTTTCGCTGGCGAGCAGGTTGTAAGGATCAAGTCCCTCCGCGCGCCATACGCGATGACATTCGCGGTACATGGTGGGCTCCGGGATATTCAGCGCACTGCGCACCGCGTCGAGCGGCTGTTTCAGCAATTCGCGGATCGGCTGAGAAACCATGGGCGGCGCGCCGCGCCCGGTGCGCTTCGCTTCGGAAACCGCGCCCATAACCGGGGCTTTGCTGCCTTTGACCTGAAGCTTGATATTGGCAGAACCGGCATATCCGATCAGCAAGTGGCCCTGCGTTGGACTTTGGCCGTGAGTAAACAAGAGCACGCATTGCTCGCCCAGCGCGTCGCGGCCATAGCCGGTCAGCACATGAAACAGATCATGCGTATCGCGAGAGCGTTCGGAAAACCACTGAACGCAATCGTCATACTTGGTGCGGCCAAGGCGCTCTGATTCTGCGACCAGTCCAGCAGCCGAGAGGCCCTCTGCTTCCATGAA
Organism: Erythrobacter sp.; assembly: GCA_049647465.1. Lineage (GTDB taxonomy): Bacteria > Pseudomonadota > Alphaproteobacteria > Sphingomonadales > Sphingomonadaceae > Erythrobacter. Next base: position 1,423 of record JBARXS010000050.1, on the reverse strand, counting down.
GTCGCAATAGGCATGGCCAAGACTACCCTTGGGCGTCTTGCGCAGTTCTTCGTGGTCATCGAGTATTTCGGCCAGATTCGGCTCTGTCCGGCGCAACATCTGGCCGCGTTCTGACATCACCAGCGCTTCAACCCGCGGCATGAAATTCTTGGAGGGCAGCGATTCGTAAATCTTGAAGACAAGGCTGGTGTCTTCCTTATCCTTCATCAGCAGCCGGAAGTTCTTCCACGCTCGCAGCGGCGAATATCGCGGGTCAGGCCGATCGGGATGGCGCAGGACGGTGCCGTCTGCGGCATAGATCGTGCTGTAGTCTTTGGTAGCCATGGCGTGTCGTAAACCTTCGAATGCGTGTCTTAGCGCGAGCCTAACCGCGCTTACTTACATTAGTGTAAATAGCGCATTCCGGTCCCGAATCAAAACCATTTTTGTAAATTTTGGTAACAACGAAGATGCGAAGGTCAGTCGTCCGAGAATTCTCCGCGCGCAATACCCAGCAAATTCAATACATTCGCCAGATCACCGCTCTCGATCCGGCCATCCGCCGCCGCCTTGGCTATCGGCTTTGCCATGTAAGCGATCCCGTAAGTCGCCGCCTGAAGCATGGGAATGTCATTGGCCCCGTCACCCAGCGCCAGACTCGTCGCCCCCGCGCCCAGCGCCGCCATTTCTTCGCGCAGAACGCTTGCCTTGGTGTTCGCGTCGCTAACGGGACCATCCAAGTCGCCGGTCAATTTCCCGCCTTTGACCGTGAGACGATTGCCTACAACACGGTCAAACCCGATCTGCTCTGCCACACGGTCGGCGAAATGGTGAAAGCCGCCTGTGACAAGAACGGTGCGCGCGCCCTGCCCTTTCAATGTCTGGATCAGTTCACAAGCGCCCGGATTGAGCCGGATGCGCTCTTCCAGACAGCGGGTAATCGCACTTTCATCAAGACCGCCAAGCAAAGCCACGCGCTCTCGCAATGCACCTTCAAAATCGATCTCGCCCTGCATCGCGCGTTCGGTAATGGCAGCGATTTGATCCTTGATCCCGGCATAATGGGCGAGTTCATCAATGCATTCCTGCCCGATCATCGTGGAATCCATGTCCGACACGACAAGGCTCGGCCTTGCCAGCCCTTCATTGCCGACGATCCAATCGTCAGCAGGGAACGCCGCAGCCAACACTTCGCACAGGAAGGTGCCATGCGCAGCGCTATCAAGCATCTCGGCTTTCGCACCACGTATGGACAGTGAAACGGTCCCGTCCCGCCCGCGGATTACTTCAACGGCGATCTGCTTTTCCGCCAAAGCTGCATGAAGCTGTTCGAGCCGTGTTTCCAGCGTCGCAGGGTCTGCTATTAGCCTCGCAATGGACACCAAGGATTCTCCAGTAATTCGCCCGGTTGCGCTCATCGCAGGGCCAACCGCCAGCGGCAAGA
>JBARXS010000049.1:0-8883 GCA_049647465.1 Erythrobacter sp. | reverse complement strand
TAAATCTGTCCGTCTGCTCCGTAGAGGGGCGCAAGGACCAGCGCCCCTCCACGAAGGCTCCGCGCCTGTCCAAGCGTAGAGACGGTAATGTCAATCCGCTGACCAGGTTTGGCAAAGGCGGGCAATTCTGCGGTGATGATCACGGCTGCGGCATTGCGCAGATTGGGGTTCACACCGGGCGGCAATTGCAATCCGAGCCTGCCGGAAATCCCGCGCATGGCCTCCGTCACATATTGAAGATTATCATCGCCGGTGCCCTGAAGGCCCACAACGACGCCATAACCGGTGAGCTGGTTGGTGCGCAGCCCTTCAAACTGGCCGAGATCGCGGATGCGCTCGGCTGCCGCCCCGACAGGGGCAATCAGGGCAAGCAGCACGAGCACAAGGGGGAAAAGGCGTTTGAATTGCATGATAATATTTCCGATCAGAACGGCGAAATCGCGGTGAAAAAGCGCGACAGCCAGCCGGGGCGGCTCGCCTGCTGAACCGCACCTTTGCCCGCATAAATGATGCGCGCATTGGCCACCTGAGAAGACGGCAGACGGTTTTCGACATCAATGTCGACGAGGCGGATACGCCCTGCGAACTGGACCCATTCATCCCCCTGGCTCAAATTCATCTGCTTCTCTCCGACAACTTCGGCGGTTCCGTTGGGGTACAAAGCTGCGATTGTGACAGCGACTGTGCCGCTGAGCTGGCTTTGCTGCGCGGCAGTGCCCCCTCCATTGAACGACCCTTCGCCGCCGGCATTAAGGGCATTGGGGTTGAGAAAGCTGAGCGGGCCGGATGTCGGCGGGGTCAGTGAAAAGCTGCCGGATCGATCTGTCTGCCCGGTAGTGGACTTGGATGTGCTGGTCGTTTCAGTCAGGATGATTGTGACCATATCCCCCAGCTTCCGCGCACGGGTTCCGGTGGCGAGGTTGGCGTAACCATTGCCCGCCTGAAAGATTGAGCCGGCCGTGGTTTGCGGCGTGACTGGGGCGCTGGCGGTTGGCGCAAATTGCTCCGCCGTGACTGACTGCACAACACCGGGCGGCGGAGGCGCGGCAAAGCCGGGCGCTCGCGCGCCAGCGCCCATGCACGCGGAAAGCGACACAGCGACGCAGGCGACAAAAGCGAGGCGAAAAGTCTTCACAATCAACCTCACAGCGTCTGGTTCGCATTGCGCAGCATTTCGTCCACCGCGCTCACCATCTTGGAATTGATCTCATAGGCGCGCTGCGCCTCAATCATTTCGACCAGTTCCTCGACGACGTTGACGTTCGACCCCTCCAGCATGCCCTGACGGATCTGGCCGCGCCCAAACTGCCCGGCGATGCCGAGTTCGACCGGGCCGCTGGCGCCGGTTTCGACCAGAAAGTTATCGCCAATCGCGCGCAGACCTGCCGGATTGACGAAATTGGCGATCTGCAACTGGCCCAGCTGAATCGGAGCAGCCTGACCGGGCTGGATCGCGCTGATCGTGCCATCAGGAGAGATCGTCACGCTTTGTGAGCCTTGCGGAATCTGAACCGGCGGGGTCACAGCAAAGCCCTGACCGGTGATCAGATTACCCTGCGGTGACAGCGTAAAATTGCCCGCTCGGGTAAAGGCGATCTGCCCACCCGGCGGCAGTTCGACCTGAAAATAGCCGTCCCCGTCCAGCGCCAGGTCAAACGTGTTGCCCGTCTGGCTCAGCGTACCCTGCGTTTCGATACGGCTGGTGCCTGTCACCTGAACGCCGGTGCCCAGATTGAGGCCCACGGCATAGGCGGTCTGGTTGGTCGATTGCTGTCCGGCGACCCGCAGTTCCTGATAGGCTAGAGTGGCAAAATCGGCGCGGTCGCGTTTGAAACCGGTCGTCCCGATATTGGCAAGATTGTTGGCGATGACGCGCATCCGCGCATCCTGAGCCTCGAGCCCGGTGCGGGCGACATGAAGAGCTGAATTGGGCATGGAATAGTTGTCCTCTCAGGATTAGCGCATCGACATCAGGCGACTGGAGGCTTCATCCAGCTCGCCCGCCGTTTTGATGATGCGCGCGCGCTGTTCAAAGGCGCGCTGGGCATCGATCATATCGACAAGGGTTTCGGCGGTTTCGACATTCGATCCTTCGAGCGCGCCGGTGGTAACGCGGGCCGTCGGATCAGGGGGCAGCACGCCGCCACCGGGCACTTTCAAGAAGCTGTCTATGCCCTTTGCCAGCATCGTTCCTTCGGGTGAAACCAGCTTGATCTGGTCAACGGCTTCGGCTGGCACATTGGGCGCGGCGGGGTCCGTGGCCAGCACAGAACCATCCTCTCCGATAGAGATGCGAAAGCCCTGCGGGACTGTGATCGGGCCTCCGCCCACGCCCAGGACCGCCAGCCCCTCACCATTTTCAAGCACGCCCGTCGCAGTGACGCGCAGATCGCCCCGTCGCGAATAATACTCTCCGCCCTCCGGGCTTTGATAGGCAAGCAAGGCATCACCCTGAACCGCCAGATCAAGCGGCTGACCGGTCGTGTTGATGCGCGCCGTCGTCATGTCGGCGCCGCGCACGTTACCCTTGGCCAAAGCGCGCGCTTCGATGCTGCCATCCTTCAGCGTGGCAGACGTAACGGCAAACACCTCGCCGCGAAAACCCGGCGTTGACGCATTGGCGAGATTGTTCGCCACGGCGCGCTGCCGGTTCATCGCAGCATTCATGCTGGTGAGCGCAGTGTAGATCAGACGGTCCATCGGGTCTCAGCCAGTCTTACGAACGCAGGTTCAGGACGGTCTGCGAAATCTGCGTCGCGGTATCGATCGCACGCGCATTCGCCTGAAAATTGCGCTGCGCAGTCAGCAGCGAAACCATCTCTTCAGCCAGATCGACATTTGATCGCTCCAGCGCGCCGCTGAAGATCGAGCCGAACTGGCCAACCCCCGGATTGCCGTAACTGGGGTTGCCGCTATCACCCGTCACCGCCCACTTGGTCTGACCAATGGGACGCAGGCCATCATTCGCGGCGAACGTCGCGAGCGCGAGCGTCGCCACCGGCTCCACCGATCCATCGGCATAGGACGCGTTTACAACGCCGCGATTGCTGATCGAGACGCTCGACAATGCCGCGCCGGCTGCATTCGCGGTCGGTACGGTGATATTGCTCGGTGTTGTTGACGTCGGGTTACCAGATGCATCGACCGCGAAACCTTGCAGATTGTCACCGATTGAATCCTGCAATTCGCCGGTTGAGACAATCCGCAGCGAACCATTGCGGGTGAAGCTGACATCGCCCGAAACCGGGTTGGTCGTGGCAAAAAATCCATCGCCGTTGATGGCAAGGTCAAGCCCGCGACCGGTCGTCTCAAATGTGCCCAACCCAAAATCCTGAGTGATGCCCGCGAGTGCAGAGCCGATGCCGGGCGTCAGGCGCGGATCAGTGCCCGCACCGCTGGCGACGAGATCGAAGAAGCTCGCATTGCTTTTCTTGAAGCCAACACTCTCGGCGTTGGCGATGTTCTGCGAGACAACGCCAAGATCGGTCTGAGCGTTGCGCATTCCGGAAAGCGAGGTGAAAAATGACATGGGTTTTCCTTTGCTTGATCAGAAATTCAGTGAGTAAGGGAGATTATGGAAGCTGCGGGTTGGCGGCGTTTTCTACGGCTTCAGCAGCGCGCGCCGCGGCCTCTGCGGCGGACTGGGCCGCAGCGACTGCGGCCTCTTGTGCCGACGTCAACGCATCGAGTTTTTCAGAGATTTCAGTCAGAGTGCGGCTGGAATCGGTGGCGGCTTCCAGCGAGGAAAACTGCGCAAGCTGAGAGAGCATTTCCTCGTTATCCGTCGGCTCCAGCGGATCCTGATTGGCAAGCTGTGTCGTCAGCAGGCGCAGAAAGTCCGCTTGGCCCAGCGATCCGACGCCGCCTTCGCCAGACAGCACCGAAGGCGTGTTAAGCCGATCAAGGGTCTGCTCAATATTGCCGTTATTGGCCGTCGTATTGGTCGCGCCACTTGCAGCGGTGGGGATACCGATAGGGGTCGTCATGCTTACTTGCTCCTCAGTGTTTCAAGCATCAATTGCTTGGCTGTCTGGAGCGCCTGCACCATGTTTTGATACTGGCGCGCGCTCTCCATGATCTCGACCATTTCGGCGCTTTCATCGACGGGGGCTTCCCACACATGGCCATCGGCATCGGCCAGCGGGTGGCCGGGATCATAGCGTTTGGTGGGTGAGGTTTCGGACCGCATCAGCCCATCGCTGCGCACGCTGGCAAGGCCGCTTGCCCGGTCAAGTTCGGTGGTGAAAACCGCGCGGATCGGGCGATAGGCGTCGGCTTCGCTGGAGGCGACGGACCCGGCATTGGCGAGATTGGAGGTCGCCGCGTTCATCCGCACCATCTGTGCAGACATCGCCTTTTGCGTCAGGCTGAACAATGTCATGGGGCCTGCTTCAGGCATCGTCATTCTCCCTGCAGCGCGCGGGTGAGAGTGTTCACCTTGCCCTGCACAAAGCTGAGCGTGGCGCTGTAAGCGAGGGCGTTCTCCGCGAAGGCGAGCTGCTCGCGGTTCAGCTCAACCGTGTTGCCATCAAGGCTGGGCATGGTGGGCGCGCGATAGACCATATGGGCATCTGCACCGCTGAACATGCCCCCATCGACAGAGCCGCCACCGCGCGCCAGACGATCATCGAGGGCGGCGGCAAAATCGATGTCGCGGGCCTTGTATCCCGGGGTCGCGGCATTCGCGATATTGGATGCGATCACGCCCATGCGCTGCGATCGCACTTCGAGTGCTGCGCCGTGAATGCCAAAGATGGCCTCGCTCATGATTGCAGTGTCCTCGTCTTATGGCCCCGGTAGAGTTGGGGTGAATTTCGGTTTCGCTTTGATTATGCAGAAGCCGTGCCAAACGGGACTGAGGGCGACACAACAGGGCCATTTGGGCGGTTGTCAGGGGGTAAGTAGAGCAGTGCGGCAAACGCTTGCCGCAACGGGTGGCAAAGCGCTGCCTCCTGCAAGAGCACGCTTAATCCGGCGGGTTCGTATCCGTTCTTTCCCTCATGTCCCTTGACCCGGCCTCCATGTTCGATCCCAGTGCGCTTTCCATCGTTTTGGCGGGGACTGCTGTGGCGACCCTTGCCAGGGCAGGTTGGAGCAATTGCCTGCATGCGCTGCGATCCGCGATCAGGCTGACGGGTAAGGGCTTCGATGCAAGCGCGAACCGCACCGCCTTTGCGCGCATGGCCCGCGCCATCCAGAAACGCGGCGTGCTGGGCGCGGAGGAACCGCTCCCCCCCGATCCTGCGCTGGCCAAGGCGGTGGCCGAACTGGTGCGGACCGGCTCCGTCAACGCGATGGAAGACAGCCTCGCCCGGCACGGCGCGAATGATGCGCATGATAACGGGCGGGCCGCCATCGTCTTCGAACAGGCGGGCGAGTTGGCTCCGGTCTTCGGGCTGGTCGGCACATTGTTTGCGATGACGCAGATCGCACCGGGCGCAGATGCCGATGCTACGGTGGCAACCTTTGGCGCGATTGCCACTGCGGTCCTTTCATCGCTTTATGGGGTGCTGAGCGCGCATTTGATCTTTTTGCCGGTGGCGGGCGCCATCACCCGGCGCGCGCGAGACGAGGAGGCCGCGCGCCTCGCTTTGATCGAGTGGCTCTCGCACGAGATCGCCGCATTTGTGCCATCTTCAAAAACCACGCTGAAACCTGCAGCCTGACCCGAGCAATTTATGACCAGAAACCCCTCTAGCTGGCAGCTTATCCTCGCCGACCTTGCTCTGATCCTGTTCCTTGTGACCGCCGCCGCATTGACCTCTGGCAGTCCCTTAGGCGAATCGAAGAATACACAGGCACGGGCAGATGCTGCACCACAGGCGCAACCATTGGCCCCCTCGCAAGCGCTGTTCCGCGCCGGTCCGGGACTGCCGACGCTGGCGCAGTGGCTTGCGCTGCAACCGCGTGATCCGCGCGCGGCGCTGACCATCATTGCGCAATATGCGCCCGGTGAGGAAGCACAGGTCTGGGATGACGCGCGGCAGATGGCAGCAACCGCCGCAGCGCAGAATGTCAGAGCAAGAGTGGTGATCACGCCCGCACAGCTAAGCGACCTTTATGCCAGCCTCGCTTTCGATCAGCCGCAGATTGATGCGGAAAACTAGGCGAGCGGCTCAAACGGAGAGAATGCGGTTCCGGCCTGCTTTTTTAGCCTGATACAGCGCAGCATCAGCTCGGGCGAGCGCGCTGCGCGGATCGTCCTGTTCGGTGACCTCGGCAACGCCTCCCGAAAAGGTCACCTTGCCGAACGGTCGGCCGGTCTCTCGGTTCATCAGTTGCTTGACCGCGATAGCGCGGCGCACGCCGTCCAGCTTTGCCAGAGCCGCATCCTTTGCGAGCCCATAAAACAGCAGCACAAATTCCTCGCCGCCATGGCGCGCCACAAAACAATCGTCGCTCGCGATGTCATTCAGTATGCTGGCAACGGCGCACAGAATACGGTCCCCTGCATCATGGCCATGCGTATCGTTCACCTGTTTGAAGTGGTCAATATCGCAAAACGCCACGCATAGCGGCTCGCCATTCTGTCGGGCCTGCGTGTTCGCCGAAGCAAGGCGCCGCTCAAACGCCCGCCGGTTGGGCAGGCGCGTCAGATGATCGACATCGGCCTCCATCCGCGCCTTGGCGAGGTTTTCACGCAGGGCAACGGTTTCCGCCTGACTGCGCTCCATTGCGCCTTCAATCTGGGTGATGCGTTCCAGCATGGTGCGCGACAGATCAATCACACGGTCCACTTCGATGCGGCCATCACTTTGCGGGCCGACCTGGTCAAGCTCGGTTATCTGGGCATCAAGCGCGCCGCGATGGTCGCTCGTCTCGTCTGCAGCAGACTTGGCTGTCTGGGCAAAGCGGACGAGTGAGTATTCCATCTGGTCCATCAGTTTTTCCAGCTCGGCCATGCGATCATTGGTGCCCGGGTCCAGTCGAACAATCGTATCAAGCCAGCGCTGATCGATTGGCTCTCCGCCAATCTCGCGCGCGGCAAAGGCCTCGGCAAGCTGGGCATTGGAGCCTGACAGCGCGCTACAAATCGCGGCCAGATTGACGCTGTTGACTGCCAGTCCATGCTTCAGCGCAAAGCGCGCAATCCTGTCCAGCAAGTCCTCTCGCGCCTCCTGCACCAGCGGAGAAACCAGCACGCCCGCCGCGCTTTCCTTCTCGTGGAGATCGTCCGCAGTCACAGGAGACACTTTGTCCTGCTTGCGTTTGATGCTGGTGAGAAACGACATGCGGCAACCTCTTTTTGACTTAGCAAGGCGCATACTTCCCTGCCGTTAGGTAAGGCCTGCCCGGTTGCTCCGGTCTTTCCCCTAAATGGCCCGGTGCTCTTTGCGCAACGCCTTGGGGTGCGCTCTGGGGCGCGCTTTGGCACGCACCTTGCTGTGGTAGAGGCGCGGCGAAATCCTTTGCCGTTCAGATACGCAAACTCACAGCAAGGAAACCCCCAGCCATGCTTTCACTTTCCACAAAGCTCCCGCCATCGCTCAGTAAAGGGATCAGCGCCAAATTGAGGCGGCAACTGGGCCTGAATTTGGGCCGTGCGCTCACGCCATTGTGCTTCGCGCCAATGGCGGCGATCATGTTCACCCCGCTTTATGCCCCTGTATTCGCCTCGCCCAACAGCGCCCAGACCGCGATCATCGACCCGGCTGAGATCGACCTGGCTGTGCAGGCCTTTACCGGCGCCGGCATTGGCGAAACAGGAGGCGCGCGCGCGCCATCAGACCGGCGGCTAAGGCTGGCCTCGTGCGCGCAGCCGCTCTCGACCGCCTGGCATGGTGTCCGGCAGTCCGCCGTCCGGGTGGAGTGCCGCTCCACCATTTCCGGAGCTGGCCCATGGAAGATCTTTGTCGCCACCCGTCCTGCTGCTGGCCCGGCGAATGGCTCAGCAGCCCGAGCGTCCAACACTGGGGGCGAGCGCATGGCAGCAGGCCCGGTCATTAAGCGCGGCGACCCGATAACCGTTCTGGTCAGGGGACGCGGATTTTCCGTCCAGCAATCAGGCGAAGCGATGGAAAACGGTGCAATCGGTGAATGGATCGGCATTCGCACAGCGCGCAACGCAAAGCCAGTGCGTGCCCGCATTGAGCGCCCGGGTCTGGCCGTCATCCCGGCAAGCTGAAGGGGAAGAGGGCGCCTTCAATCCGCCACTCCAGGAATTTGCAGATTTCCTCTTAAAACCGCCTCGATCCTGCCGTTCTTCCTGACAACAGCACTCTGGAGACATTCCAATGCCCTCTTTCGAACTGAGCAAATTGCAAGGGATCAGCGCGACGCGCGCGCTCTCTGAAAGCGACCGTTCGCTGATTGATACGCGCAGCCGTCCTGTGGGCGGTCCAAAGGATACCGGCGGCGTTCGTCCCGGTGCGACAACGGGCGTGGCGATTGAAGTCGGCGCATCAGGCGACGTTTCTACGCCGCCCGTTGATGCCGAACGCGTCGATCAAATCCGCAAAGCGATCAAAGACGGAAGCTATCCGTTGGTGCCCACCAAAATCGCCGATGCCATCATCGCCGCGCGTGTCGGATTTACGGTAGCAGACTGATGAGCACCCACACTGCAAATGCAACGATCGAAGTCAGCGAGCTTCGTCGCAAGGCGCCGGACAATCTGCGGCAAATGATTGCCGTGCTGGAACGCGAGCGGCAAGCTCTTGCCACGCTGGATGCCGATGGCCTGTTTGAGGCTGCGCGGGAGAAAGACCAGTTGTGCGAGGCTCTGAAGCCGCTGACCAGTGCGATCCTTGATCAGGAGACCCGCCCGCTGGTGGAAACGGCACGGGAGTTGAATGATGTAAATCGCCGTGTGCGCAACCTGCTGGCCGCGAATGTCGCCTCGCGGCTTGAGGCTTTGGGTGGCCCACGCGCTGCCTATAATGC
>JBARXS010000048.1:0-14744 GCA_049647465.1 Erythrobacter sp. | reverse complement strand
CCCGGCTGATTGACCATGATCTCGGTCACGGTGTCGCGGTCGAGCCAGCGTTTGAACGGCGCGAGATAGGCGTCGAGATAGACGCTGCGCTCGGCCATCAGGTCAAGGCTGCTGGGCTCCTGATCCGCCACGCCTTGGTCCGTTGGAGTGGTGCCTGCGGGCGTAAAGGGGTGAACATCAGCGGTCATCGCGCGATCCGGCCTGTCAGGCTCAGTTCGATACCGTGCTGAAATCGAGATCGCGGGCGGTAAAGACGCGGATCGGCTCACCTGGTTTTACGCGGATCGTAGGGGAGCGCTGACCATCGGCCTGCACTGCGGAATTGGCAGCCGACTGCGAACCACCCGCTACAATCACGCCGCCAACGCCGCCCGTCGCAATCGCGCCAAGCCCGCCGACGACCGAGAGCAAGAGCCCCGATCCAAACCGGCTGAAGAAATGGGTATCAACATCACCGGCAAGGCCCGTCGTCCCATTAAACGCGACCGCAGGCGAGGCGATATTGACCGAGGCACCATCAGGCCGGATCAGACGCGTCCAGATCACATAGGCACGTTTTTGCCCCTGCTGCACCCCCGACTGATACTGCCCAATCAGGCGAGAGGATCGCGGCACCAGCACGGTTTTCCCGTCAAAACTGCGCACATCCTGGCTCACCGTCGCGCGGACATAGCCGGGAACATCGGTGTTGATCGCGGTCTCCAGAATGGCGGGGATGAGTGTTCCCTGTGTGACCGTGGTTGAAGGATTGGTCATCGGCTGCGCTTGCACAGGCGCGCCGCCCACTCCGCCGATGGCGCTGGCAAAGGCTGCGGCGGAGCCGGTGACGCTGCCTGCAGTCGGTCCGGTCGCAGCGACACCGGGCGCGACCGGCTGACCGGCGCGCGCAGGGCTTGCCGCGACAGTTGCGTCAAAAGTCAGCGTGGGGCTGGCATAGGGGCTGACAGCGGGTCCGGCATTGGTGACCGGCGCATTGGACAAAATGGGTGCGGGCGCGGGATCAGGGCGCGCAGCAGGCTCCTCCGGTTGGGCTGGCTCTACAGTAGCAGGAACAGCAGCAGGGACCGCCGCCACAGGCGCAACATTGGGATTGCCGATGGGTTCGGCCTTCTCAAGGCGCGCCGCATTCATGCTCCACAGGGTCACCGCACCCAGTCCAAAGACGATAGCGACACCGGCTGCCAGACCCAAGCCATCCGTCTTGGACTTGCGCTCGGTTACGGCGGGAAAGGACGCGCGGCTCGCCAGATCAATGATCTCGGCGCTTTCGCCTTCGCGCGGATCGGCTGCATTCGCGGCGCTGTTTTCGCCCTTCTTGGGCGGAAGTCGCATAGCCAGACGCATCACTTAATCTCCGTTCGATCAATGGGGAGCATATCGTTTGTACTCATCGCTCACGAGCCTCTGCGAGAATTGCCGGAGGCACGCGCACTGCGCGAACCTTTATTAGCGGGGCCGGTATTAGTCAGCGTCGCAACTTCCCCGCCCGAGCGCAGCACAATTTGCATCGGCACCCGGTCCAGCACAACGGTCTCGCCGCGCACGGTGAAGTTCACAGGCCCCTCTTCGCCATCCTCGTTCATGATCAGAATGGCGGGAATCGCGATCCCGTCAGACCAAGTGAGGAACACAGCCTCACCGTCATCATAGGCGCGCGAGGGCAGCAGCGCCGTGTCTCCGGCCCCTGCCCATTCGAAATTCAGCGATGCCGGATCGGCGACCGCATAGGGATCATTCGCGGCGGCCAGTTCTGCGGCACTCGCGCGTTCCTGTTTTTCGGCCTGTTTCGCGGTTTCAATCGCGGCGAGGCGCGCCTCTTCCTTTGCTTTCTCAAGCTCGGGATAGCGGAATTGCATCACATAAACCGGCGAATTACGAGGGCTGGACACCAGATCGAACAGATAGGTCCGCTTGTTCGTGACCACCGTCATATTGGTCGTCGCGCTGGGTGCCAGCGGCTTTACGAAGAGGATAGATTGCGCCTTGTTCGGCTGCACCTGCCACGCACGGCTGTCACCAATGGCGACATTTTCGATTTGCTCGTCCTCGGCGAATTTGACGGTGGTTTGCACCTTCACCTTGCCGCGAATGGTGACAATGGCGCCCTCGTCGAAAACGCGGGTGATGATGCGGCTGTCGGCTTCGGTGGTGGAAGTGTCTGCCTGTTGCGCTGCGGCGGGCAGAGCGCACATCACCAGTGCAGCGGCAAACGAAAGGGGCAGCGATGCGGCTGCGCGGGTCATTGCGAAGTCTCCGTTTTAGGCGCGGAATTGGCGCCACTTTTGGACGCGGTGCGGAACCGGTTGCCGATGCCACGCGTGCGCGAGCTGGCGGGATTTAGCGGCTGGACCTGCCCCCCCGCTGAAGATGCGGCATACACTCGCGTCTCGCGCGTGGTCGACGTGCCGGCACCGCTATCATTGGCAGCGACCACCGCAGCGGGCGCTACGTCAGCACGGCGCTGTGTCGCCATTGCCACAGCAGCGGGTGCAACCGCGGCTGTGCGCGGTGGTGCGGGCGCAGCCTGATAGGGCGAAGGTGCGCGGGCGGTGTCGATCGCGCGGTCTGAGTCCTTGTCGCTCACGGCAAAGCCAAAGACCTGCCATTTCGACACCATTACGGTTGAGACGATCAGCGCCATCAGCATCAACATGCAATGGACGAAACCGACGATGAAGAATGCCATCGCGGCCTGCTGGTCAATCTGGCCGGGTATGGCGACAAGGTTGGCGAGGATAGGCACCGCCATTTCCAACATGATTGAACCGCCGAGCACCGCAAACAGGGGCGCGAGCGAGAGCATCACCATGCCCTTGAGCCAGCCCACAAACAGCCCGCGCGTACCATTGAACAGCGCAAGCACCACAAAAATCGGACCCACAGCCAGCAGTAAGGCAAGGCCAATACGCGCCGTCACCAGCAGGCCTACGGTACCCAGCAGAAGAAACAGCGCGCCCAGCCACATCATACCAGGCGGTGAAAATGCGCTGATATCCTGTTGCCCGGTCGAGGCCTCCTGCACGGCCAGAAACACGATATCGAGCTTGGTCGCGAAAGTGTATGTCGCTGAGCCATCGCTATCGGTCAGCACTCCGGCCAGCCAGTCAGGCGTCTCTACAAACAGGTTGTAAAACACAGTAGAAAAGGCGGCAAAACTGGTGGCAAAAGTCAGCACCAGACCAAGCGTCATGATGCGCGGCACCAATGCGCGCACAGACAGGTTGGACCGGCCCAGCATCAGGCTGATCCCGAAAAACGCGACGTAGAAAACCAGCAGCATCGTCAGCACGATGGCCATCTGACCATCCGCGCCGAACAACCGCCCAAACGCCTGCTCGCTCACCTTCGAGGCAATGCAGTCCACAGCCGTGAGCGCGCCGGCCACTCCGGAGCCCACTTCCTGTGCCGCAAGATCGCAGGTCGTGCTCATTCGGCTGCCTGCCATACCGGGTGACCGTCTGTGCCCGCCTCAGCAGCGCCGCCATCTGGCCATTCATGGTTGGTAAGCGCGGGATACCACGCGCTGGGATCATCGCCCACAGCCTCTCGCAACAGGTCAAGCCGTCGCACCGAACTCTCCCTTCCGGAGAGCAATGTCAGAACCTCGGGCGCGCCGGAGAGGTCCAGCCGCACCACAACGCTTGCATCGGGCTGACGCACCAGGAAGCAACGCGAATGCGCAGGCAAAGTGCGGATCAGGGCAAGCTCATGCTCGGTCAGGCCAAACCCGTCGCAATAGTCTTCGGGCCGGGCGCGGCTGTTGGGCATGAAGACCATAGTCGCCGTCTGCTCGACCAGCGCGGTAGAAATGCGGCTTTCCAACGCATCGCGCGCCGACTGCGTCGCAAACCCGACCAGCGCATTGCGCTTCCGCAAGGTCTTGAGCCAGTCGCGGATGCGCGCGGCAAAGACCTCGTCGTCGAGCGCCTTCCAGCCCTCATCAATCAGGATCATCGTCGGCTTGCCGTCCAGCCGCTCTTCAATGCGGTGGAACAGATACATCATCACCGGCGTGCGCAGTCGCGGGTTTTCCAGCAGCTGCGTCATATCAAAGCCGAGCACACGCTGATCGAGGTCGAGCGCATCGCGCTCATTATCGAACAGCCACGCATGTTCGCCGCCGTCTCCCACGCCCGCGCCTATCCACGCGCCCAGCCGGTCTGCCAGATCGCCCGTCTCCGGGCGCTTCGCCCCGGCCAGCAGCTCCTTGAAATGGCGCAAGCGGCGCAAGCTGGCATCGTTCGCATAGGCAGCATCGACCGCCGCGCTGACGCAGGCGAATTCCTCTGGCCCGTCCGCGCTCAGTAGCACCGCCAGCCAGTCGCGCAAAAAGGCGCGGTTTGTCGGGGTGTCAGGCAGCGAAAGCGGATTGAAGCCGGTGGGCTCGCCCGGATTAATCCGGTCATAGCGCCCGCCAATCCCGCGAATGAACAGCTCTGCCCCGCGATCCTTGTCAAACAGGATCGTGCGCGGGCTGAACTTTTGCGCCTGCGCTGCGAGAAAATTCATCACCACCGTCTTGCCCGAACCGCTAGGCCCGATGACCGAGAAGTTGCCGAGATCGCCGTGGTGGAAATTGAAGAAGAACGGGGTCGCGCTGGTCGTCTCCAGCAGGGTGACCGCATCGCCCCAATAATTGCCGCTCGCCTGCCCCAATGCAAAGCCGTGAAAACTGCCAAAGCCCGCCATATTCGCTGAAGAAATCAGCGCGCGGCGCACGATATAGTCTTCGTTTCCGGGGAACTGGCCCCAGAATGCAGGCTCCAGATTGGTGTCTTCGCGCACCGCAATCGCGCCTGTATCCGCCAGCGCAGCTGCGCAAGCCGCAGTCGCATCGTCGAGCCGGTCAAGCGTTCGCTCGCGCACCAGAACGGTCAGGTGATGATCGCCAAAGCCAACCCCACCATTGCCCAGCGCATCGCGCGCGGCCATCATATCGTTGCGTTCGGCGGCGGCTTCCTCGTCAACCGAGCGCGACCGGCGCAGCGCCAGATCAATTCGCTCACGCGCCGTGGTGCGCTCATTGGGCGCATAGCTTTCTGTGACGACCATCTCGTAAGGCAGGCGCAGCAACCCATCGAGCAGGCCCGGCGATGTCGCTTCGGGGTAGTCTTTCAGGCCAAGGATCGCAGAGAAATCAGGGTCGGCCGATCCGCGCAATTCCATCGCATCCAGACCAAAGCTGACGCGGCGATAGGGCAGCATATGGCCGATATCCGCGTCTTTGGCAGGACGGCGGACCGGGCGCATCTCTCCGTTGTAAAGCGCGCTCAGCAGTTCGAGCATCTCGGAATTGGTGCCGCCCTTTGACCCGGGCGCATCGTAATCGCCCAGCACCGCCGCACCGTAAGCGGAAAGCGATGCTGTCAGCCCGGTGATTGCGGCTCTCAGGCTGCGCAAGTCCTTGGGGTCAGCTTCCGGTTCCTCTGCCCCGCGCCGCGAAAAGAACTTCGAAACCTTCTCAGGCAGGCCCGTTTTCCCGCGCGCAGGACGCCGGATCAGCGTGACGAACTGGTCGTTGATGAACAGCGAACCGCCCGCCAACCGCTCTTTCCATCGCGCATCGATATGGCGGCTGAGCGGGTCGGGAAACTCCGCATCCAGCTCCACTTCAACCCGCCTGCGGATAACGTGATGATACAGCACAAAGCGCGCATCCAGCGCAGAGCGCAGCATAACCTCGCGCGTGGCGGCGTGAGCGTTGAGCGCGTCTGAGTCTTCGGTCTCGAACAGCAGGCCAGGCACCTGGATTGCGCTCATGATGGAGCCGTCGCGCAGCAGCACGGTGCTTTCATCGACCAGCCGCTCATACGGCAGACGGTCGCCCACCAACGCCTCCTTGGCGCTCCAGCTGGCCGGTCCGATCCATTTCGCCATAGTCAAAGCCCCTCCTTAAGAGGCCAACGCATCAGGGCGCGTAGCTGTTGCAGCCCCAGCGCCTGTAATTCGGCACACGCGGGCATTTGGAAACCTTGGTGATCCACAAATCGAAGATACGCGGTTCACGCATGGATGCAAAATACCCGATTGCGTGCATGATAATGGGCACCGGGATGATCCAGAAACTCTTCAGGATCAGAAACGCAATCGTCGTCACCATCAGATTGATGATGAAGAAATTCATCGTCACGCCCGCAAACATCTGAGGGCGGGTGAGCGCGCGGTGCACGGGATAGCGGGTGAGTTCGCTCATCGGTCAGATCATCCCGCCGCCGTCTGGATACCCGCGACAATCGTGGTCGCGCCAAACAGGATAAATACGCCAACGATCACGGTCGCGCCAAAGCGCCAGTTCATCCGCCCCGTCAGCATCATGAAGCCAATCGCGGCCACTGCCATCACCGCGACCGTTGTTGCCACCGTGCCCAGCAGCGTGCCCTGAAGCCATGAAAGTGCATTGACGACGGGGCCAGAGCCCTGCGGGTCGCCGCCCTGCTGCACTCCGGCCTGTTGAGCGAGAGCCATGCCCGGCATCATCATCACAGTCAGAAACGCGGCGATGCGGGAAGGCAGACGAAAAAGCGATCTCATTGATTTGTCCATAATTCCAAAGCTGTTTGATTATTGTGACGAAGGCATTCGAGAATGATCGGCGAGACGCCCCATAATCGCCGCAACATAATGGCGGGTTTCGCGAATATTGGGAATGCCGCCGGCGCGGATCACGCGCCCCGGCCCTGCGTTGTAAGCGGCCAGCGCCTTTTCCAGATCGCCGTCAAACCGGTCGAGCTGTTCGCGCAGATACCGCGCGCCGCCCTCAAGATTTTGCATCGGATCATCGGGATCAACGCCCAGATAGCGCGCCGTTCCCGGCATCAACTGGGCAAGTCCGCGGGCGCCTGCATGACTTACGGCAGCGGGACGCCAACGGCTTTCCTGCCAGACCAGCGCTTCGAGCAGGCTGGGGCTGAGATCGAAACGCGCGCTCAATTCCTGAATTTTGGCAACATATTGCGCGGGCACACCCGCTGCACTGGTCGCGACATTCGCGATAATTGCCTCAGGTACTATTATGGAGCCGAGGTCGACCTGCGCAGGTGCATCGGTCAAGAGCGGCCCGGCGGCAGCATTTTCATTGCCGCCTGCGACCCATCGCGCGCCGTTTGCGTCCAACTCCATAACGTCTGCACGCGCAGCAGACGGGAGCACAAAGGCTCCCAAAGCCAGCCCTAAGGACGGCACAGCAGCACAGAAATAACGGCTCGCGCGCGCGAGAATCATAAGGTGAGCCCTCCGGAGCGTTTCCCTTTGTCTAGTCTAAATGACATGAAGGTGACAGTCCGGAGACTTGGCTGATACCTTGGCCAGCGCGTGCCCACCGTCTTGCGTGTCATTTAGCGGCAATAGCCAAGACACAAAAAGGGCAGGCAGAGAGTTTGAGGACACTCTGCCCGCCCAGTTGACGACGCATTACACGCCGTCTCACAGTTGTGACGCCTTTCCGCTGGGCCTGATTAATCAGTCCCGGCGTGAAAATGTTGGCGAAAACTCGCCCCGCTCCAGCATCCGCAAGGCCTTGCGGGCGAGTCGGCGCGAATCAATCGCTTTGCCGTCGGCCGTTTCCAGTTCGACCGGCTTGTCGCTCAGCAAGGCGCGTTCAAACAGATCACGCGCCGTGTCAGGCGATCCGGCATGCGCATGGGCAATGCCAAGATTGATCAGCAGACCCGGATCATCGGGGTTGGCTGCGACGCTACGCTCAAGCGATGTGATCGCTGCCTCGGTGCGGCCCTGCGCAATATTTTCCGATGAAAGCGCGACCGTCTGATTCGGCTCAGGCTGAGGCGCATCGGCGCCGGCGAGAAGCAGCGCCGCAATGGCTGCAGAGGTAATCATCATGTTCTTCTCCCAAGTTGCAGAAATGCATACTGCTCGCAATCTGTGGAGAATGCAACATTACTGTAACATTGTAATGTTTCTGTCTTTTTTTGATCCTCAAGCCATTGTTTAGATTATGTTTCTCCTTTGTCATATTTGGCATTTCCGGCAATTTTCGTGCTTTTGGCACTGGTCATAAATGTCACGTTTAAGACATATTTCAGAAACTGCCTCACGCATGTAATGCTGACCAAATTCTGTCACACGCCACCCCTAGCCGGTGTCTCGCGCACACTATTGCCGCACTTTTGATTCTCGGTTTTTTTGAGGGGACCGCTCGCTGTGAAAACTATTCAACGCACTCTCGTTCTGGGTTGCAGCCTTGTCGCACTGGCAGGCTGCGGGGCAGACGAAATCGTCTCGCCCGGTACATCTGGCGATATTATCATCAACAATCCGTCGCCGACACCGACGCCAACGCCAACGCCAACGCCGACCGGTGGCGCGACAGTCACCCCGGCTGGCGGCTGTCCGACGATTTCAACTCCCGGCGGCCTGACCGATGCGGGTACGCTTTCCGGTCCGACCGGCGAGTATCGCGTCTGCACCCTGCCCGACACCTTCACCGTCGATGACACGCTGCCCTTCGTCAGCGGCCTCGTTTACGAGATCCAGGGCCGTGTGAATGTCGGCACCGATCAGGGCTTCTCCAGCACCGGAACTGACGTCAATCTGACGGTTGAGCCGGGCGTCATCATTTACGGCCAGGGCGAAAGCTTCTTCGTGGTCAACCGCGGCAACACCATCACTGCGAATGGCACGGCCACCAACCCGATCATCTGGACCAGCCGTGACAACGTCATCGGCGTCGCCAGCGACACCAGCCAGGCACAATGGGGCGGCGTCGTCCTTCTGGGCCGCGCCCGCGTTTCGGACTGCTCAGATCAGGTTTTCAACACAACGCCCGGCTTCACGCAGAACACGCAGTGTGAACAGCAGCTCGAAGGCACCGTCGTCGCCACCCCGTTTGGCGGCGCAGACGATACCGACAGCTCCGGCTCGTTCACTTTTAACCAGATCCGCTTCTCGGGCTTTGAGCTTCAGCAGGCAAACGAGCTTCAGTCGCTGACGACTGGTGGTATCGGATCGGGCACCACCATCAACAACGTCTTCTCGTTCAACAGCTCGGACGATGGCCTTGAATTCTTCGGCGGCCAGTTTGACGCAAGCAACATTGCGGTTGTCGGCGCATCGGATGACTCGCTCGATGTCGACACGGGTGCCCGTGTAAACCTGCAAAACGTCGTTGTGGCCCAGCGTTCGAACACAGGCGACAGCCTGATCGAACTGGACTCGCCGGATGATCTTCAGGACGGCACGCCGGGCAATGCGCTGCCGCAGACGGTGTTCCAGGTGAACAACTTCGTCTTCGTGCAGCGCTCCTCGGCCTCTTCGCAGGTTGTTCGCGCTCGCGGTGGTGCCGCTCTTGGCCTTACCAACGGTGTGATCGATGCGGACGACAATGGCTCGGGCCTGTGCTTCCGTGTCGATGAACAGCCGACGCAGGATGCGATTATCGGTTTCAATTCGATCGTCGGCGATTGCGACACGACGCGACCTGTTCGTGGTGCCGCCAACGATGCGACAAGCGATGCCGCATTGGCCGCTCTGTTCGATGCGAACAGCGACCTCGACTTCGCGATCACGCTGACGAGCACTTTCGTCAACGGCGCGAACGAGAATGCGGTGACAGCATTTGCAGGCGCAGACCTGACAGCACGCTCCAGCTTCTTTACCGACACCGGTTTTGTCGGCGCAGAGGATGACAATCTTGCGGATAACTTCGGCGACTGGACGTGTAACTCGTCCATCGTCGACTTCGGCAGCGCCAACGGCGCCTGCACGTCGCTTCCGCAGTAACAGCGCTCAATCGGATTGAGGGGGCGCTGCTTACCAAAGCGGCGTCCCCCTTTCCCATATTTTCGAGCTTGCACTTTTATTGGGTCCGTCACGGGCTCGTTTGTTTCCCAAGGCCTATTCATGAGGGGGTCTAGCATTATGTCGACCGGCACGCGCCTGGCAGGGCTGCTGCTTCTTACCACGTCGCTCTCTTTTCCGGCGGTGCTCCACGCACAGTCGACGCAAGAGCCCGACGCTGAGCCCACCACCGATCCGCTGACGCAGGATGTCGAGGGTGTTCAGGAAGAAGAAGAACTCGAACAACCCGACATTTCCGTGCCTGGCGGCAGCATCATCGTCACCGGCCGCCGTCGCAGTCCCGAGCGCGCTTCGACGCAGGTGCTCAATGTCCTCTCCGAGGAAGACATTGCGCGCACCGGCGAAGGCAACATTGCAGGCGCACTGGGCCGGGTGACCGGCCTTTCAGTGGTCGGCAATGGCCGCGTATTTGTGCGCGGCCTGGGTGACCGATATTCGCTGGCGCTGCTCAACGGCCTTCCTTTGCCAAGCCCGGAACCACTGAGCCGTGTGGTTCCGCTCGACATTTTCCCGACCAGCGTGGTTGCCTCCTCTCTTGTCCAAAAGACGTACTCCGCCAACTACCCCGGCGAATTTGGCGGCGGTGTCATCAACCTCACCACCAAGGCAGTGCCGGTTGAGGATTTCCTCAAAATCAGCATCAGCGGCAGCGGCGATACCGAGACCACGTTTGAAAACGGCCTGACCTATTTCGGGTCGGAGTGGGACCAGTTCGGTTTCGACAACGGCAACCGCGATATCCCGTCCAACCTGCAAGCGTTCCTCGACAGTGGTGAACGGATCGGTGCGGTTGACATTCCCACATCGGAAGGCATCGCGGGACAGTTGTTCCCGACCAACCTCGTCACGCTCCAGCGTAATGACAGCCTGCCGGCCAACTATTCGGCATCGATCACCGGCGGCCTGTCCTTTGACCTTGGTGGTGAGACGTATCTGGGCATCATCGCCACCGCCGGGATCAGGAACAACTGGCGCAACCGTTCGGTCCTCAGCCAGAGCGGCAGCAACGATCTGTCAGAGATTTTCCAAGGCTCCGAAACCTTCATCACAGATAACAACATTCTGGTGAACGGCCTCCTGAGCTTTGGACTGGATGTCGGCCCGCACACTGTACGCTGGACCAATCTGTATATTCGCGACACGCTGAAAACCGCGCGCCTCGAAGAGAGTTTTGACATCTTCCCGGGCCTTACCGGGTTCGACTTCATCAATCAGCAGACCGCATGGTTTGAACGTCAGTTGATCGACAGCCAGCTGGTTGCCGAGTTCGATTTCGACAAGCTCGATGTGGATGTTCGCGCAGGGTATGCCCGCACCGATCGTGAAGCGCCGTTCAACACCACCGTCAGCTACACCCGTACCAACATTCCCAGCAGCCCGTTCGGCAACGAATTCGTGGCCTATTTCAACCAGCTCTCAGACGCAGGCATCTCCACCGCCGCGTTCGACGATCTGAAGGAAGAGCTGCTGTTTGGCGGTCTCGATCTTTCCTACGAGATCACGGACACGTTCTCTGCGACGATCGGCTATGCTTATTCAGACACGGATCGCCGCTCTTCCAGCCGCGAATTCCGGCCCTTCATTTCGCCCGATACCGGCAACCCCGATCTTGCCTCGCTGGACGAGATTGCCGCTGTGGCGCTTGGGCTTCGTCGCCCCGGTGACATCATCAACGGCGCGACACTGGCTGGTTTTGACGTCACCCTGACCGAGGCAACGCCCTTCCCGGTGTTTGATGCCGCGCTGGAAACCCATGCGGGTTACGGCTTGGTGCGCTGGGCACCGACTGAGCGTCTCAGCGTCGAGGCTGGCGTGCGTTACGAAGACGCGGCACAGCTGGTTGAGCTTGACCAGACGGTCTTCAACACGCCAATAGCTGGGGCAACGCCGACCAATATCAACAACGATTACTTCCTTCCTTCGGGCACGATTACGTGGGAGCCGATTGACGATCTGCAACTGCGTCTTTCAGCCTCGCAAACGATTGCCCGGCCGCAGTTTCGCGAGCTGGTCGAGCAGACTTATTTTGATCCTGAGAGCAACCGCCGTTTCCGCGGTAACCCGTTCCTGCAGGACAGCGAGCTGATCAACGTCGAAGCGCGCGCCGAATATTATATGGGCGGCAAGGACCGGGTCAGCATTGCCGGTTTCTATAAGGAAATCGACAACCCGATCGAGAACTTCCTCGTCAACGCATCAGGCCAGCTGCTGACCAGCTTTGCCAACGCTCCCGCAGCCGAACTCTACGGGGTTGAGCTGGATGCGGTCTACGCGATTGACCTGTATAACCTTGGTGGATCCTTCTTCGAAACGAAGCAGATCCTGATGCTCGCCAACTACACCTACACCCAGTCCGAGATTTCGGTGTCTCAGGGCGATATCGCACCAATCCCGGGCAACCCGACGCAGAACGCGTTCAACCTGTTCGACGATGGTGCGCCGCTGGTGGGTCAGTCCGATCACGTGGCCAACTTCTCGATTGGTCTTGAAGACACGGAGAAGACCCAGCAATTCTCGTTCCTGCTCAACTATGCGAGCGAGCGTGTAACCCTGCGTGGTGGTCCGCTGCCTGACGTGGTCGAGGATCCGGGTCTGACTGTGGACTTCGTCGCCCGCTCTGACATCAACGCCTTTGGCACGCCGCTGGAGTTGAGCTTTGAAGTGCGCAACATCTTTGGCCGTGACAATTTCGAGTTCCAGGAATTTCAGGGCAACCGGATCGAGATCAACACTTTCCAGGTTGGTACGGCATTCTCCTTCGGGGTTTCGGCCGAGTTCTGATCCGGCACTCACTGCAATCGAAAGGGCCGCTTCATTCATTGAAGCGGCCCTTTCTCGTTTCCCCCAAAGACTTTCTGCGGCGATCAATTCAGATCGAAGACATAGCCCATTGACCGCACCGTGCGCAGCGGATTGCCGCCGCCCGCGGCCTTGATCGCGCGGCGCAGGCGGCCCACCCAGACATCCACCGTGCGCTCGTCAATCGGCGGTTCGCGCTTTCCCAGACCATTGATCAGGTCTTCGCGGCTCAGCACCCTGTTCGGGTTCTCCGCAAAATAGCGCAGCAGGCGAAATTCATTCGGTCGCAGCACGATCGGTTCACCATTCCAGCGCGCCTGCAACGCGACCATATCGATCGCCAGCGGCCCATCTTCAAAGCGACCCACCGTGTGCCTGTCACTGCCCCGCGCCAACAACGCCATCACCCGGTCCAGCACGCCGGTGCGATCCAGCGGACCAACCATGTAATCATCAGCCCCGGCCTTCAGCGCGCGGCGCCGATTGTCAGTGGGGTCTTCGGTGTCGTCCTCTTCCAGCACCATCGTCACATGCGCTTCGCAGGTGCGGGGATCGGCGCGCAGGCGGCGGCACATTTCAAGGCCCGCCAGATCGTCCATCACCCAGTCGATAAAGGCCCACATCGGCCCTTCGACCAGGCGGCGCGGCCCTTCTGGCGTCAGGCGATCAAAGGTGAAGCGGTGCGATCCGTGGACAAAGTCCTCCAGAGTATCGCCAAGGTCACTTGTGAGGAAAATATTGATGACGTCCACTAGACGGCCCCGCATAGTTGCACAGCCTTCCGTGCCGCCACCTTATGACGCGTGCGTGACGTGTTTTTGACAGACAGAGCGCAGCTGTCACATTGTGCCGCCTAACCTTCTCCTCCCAGCACGGAAACCTGATCCATGCCCGGCATCGCCATCCCGAGGCCGGTCGGGAATTTGGGCCGATATGCCGCTTCCAGCGTGCTGATTTCCTCGCCCGACAATTCGATATCCAGCGCCGCCACAGCCGCTTCGATATGGTGCGGTTTGGTCGCGCCGATGATGGGCGAGGCAACGGCAGGCTTGGTAAAGTGCCACGCCAGCGCGAGCGTCGCCATGGCAACGTCGCGCTCTTTTGAAAGCGCCTCCAGCGCCGCGATCACCGCATGATCCGCCTCGTCGCCGTCTTTGTACAGCGCTTTGCCCACGCCATCGGTTTCGCTGCGCACGGTGTTCTCACCCGCCGGCCGGGCCAGTCTCCCGCGCGCCAGCGGGCTCCACGGGATGACGCCCACCCCCTCCGCCTCGCACAAGGGCAGCATCTCGCGCTCCTCCTCGCGATAGAGCAGATTGAGCTGGTTCTGCATCGAAATGAAACGCGTCCAGCCATTTGCCCGCGCCGCTTCCTGCGCCTTGGCAAACTGCCATGCGAACATGGATGACGCCCCGATATAGCGCGCCTTGCCCGCTTTCACGATATCATGCAGCGCCTCCATCGTTTCCTCGATCGGCGTCGCATCGTCCCAGCGGTGGATTTGGAACAGGTCGATATAATCCATGCCCAGCCGCGCCAGACTGTCATCCACCGCCTGCATCAGGCTCTTGCGCGAAAGCCCGCCTGTATTGGGAGCGTTGCGCCACGGGATGAAGGCCTTGGTCGCCACCACAATTTCGTCCCGGCGCGCCATTTCATTGAGCAGCTTTCCCGTGATCTCCTCCGACGTGCCGCCGGAATATCCGTTAGCCGTGTCAAAGAAATTGATCCCCGCTTCGAGCGCGGCGCGGAAGAAGGGGCGGCTCTCCTCCTCGCCCAAAAGCCAGTCCCCGTGCCAGCCCTTGGTCGTGTCGCCATAGGACATGCAGCCAAGGCAAAGCTGCGAGACGGACAGGCCGGAGGGGCCGAGGCGGGTGAATTTCATTGCGTAACTCCTCAGTTCATCGCTCTTGGAGAACGGTTGACACACCTGACACACTGTCCTGAACCCGAAAAGTCGGCTCGGGCAAACTCTGCGCGCAAATGCCATTATGGCAGTCCTGAAATCGTGCAATCCGCCGCATTTCCAACCTCTCAGATCGAATGAAGACTTGCATATTGGCATGCAAGGCCGGGCGTAGGAAAGCGTTTCAGGACAGCGTCAGCCCGCCATCCACCACCAGCGTCTG
>JBARXS010000047.1:0-5649 GCA_049647465.1 Erythrobacter sp. | reverse complement strand
CGGGGCATGATCGAACAGCATCGCCCGGCGCGTCCAGCGTCTGTGCCGCGCTGCCCCATATCCGTGCGCGCGCTTCCATGAATGACGCAAGGATCGGATGTTCGAGCGCGGCATATTCACTCGGTAGCATCGTCATGAATTCGCGAAACTCGCGGGTGAACTGAGCCTGATCGTGGTAATCTGCATCCATCGCCTCGGTCCAGCGCGAGCCCTGGTGGAGCATGAAGCTCGACAGGCTGCGCATAAATCGCTGGCGCCGCATCAATAGTTTGGGCGTGAAGCCGAAATAGCGCCGGCACACCCGCTCCAGCGTCCGCACGCTCATCCCGCAGCGGCTCGCACATTCGCTCACCGACCCGCAATCGCCATCGACCAGCGCTTCGTGGACCCGGCGAATCTTGGGCTCGTCCCGGTTGGGCTGCATCAGGCCTTCCAGCGTGGCCACGATGTGATCGAACTGCTCTTCGGCTGGCACGGACATGTCGGTCAACACCTGCGTCAGCGCATCGAATTTGGCGAAAGCGGGATGCGTCGCCCCCTCGCAGGCGAGATTGGCGAGGCTGAAAGCGTCTGCCTGAATAAACCGCCCCCATCCGATTGGCAAAAAGCCGATACCCCACATCCGCGATGTTCCCAGTTCAAAGCGGCAGGGGCGCGAGCTGGGGCCGGTTGCCCCGAACCGCGCGCCGCTGACATGCGAAGAACCGATGGACGCATCAGGCATGCTGCCTGCGAAGAACCGGATATTGCCCCATTCGGGTTGCAGGAAGTCGGTGACGGTCCCGCCGTCATCCACATCGAGGGAGAGGTGATAGAATGTCGTGAAGCAGCCGTCGAACTGCTCCGGCGGCGAATAGAACCGGCTGCGCACAGTGTATGGCGCACCTGCATTCGCGGTGTTGCTGTCTGATACCCCCATGTGTTGCTTCTTGCCCAGTCTGACGCATTTCTACAAGGCCTTATGATGCAATTGGTCATGCACCGACCAAAGGGGCAATCACAGGGCACCGATGGCATCAGCCAGATCGGTCGCCGCCTGCGGCGTCAGGTGCCCGGTGTCATAGTGGATTGGTTTCCCGTCAGAGGAAAAATGGCGGCACTTCCGGACCCTTCGGCTGACGGGACACTCGAAATCAAGCTGCGAGATATAGCGCCCGCCCGCGCCCTCCACCGCCGCTTGCAGAACCGGATCAATCGCATCGCGCGCCGCGCGCCGCATTGTCTCCACATAGGCCGGATCGCCGCGCCGCTCTGCAATGGCGAGCACGCGCGGGAAGGACTGGTCATACTCCACTGGCGATCCGATTACGGTGACCTTTACGCCCGCCGCGCGCATCGCTGAGACTGTCCGCGCAAGCGCCGCAGCATCGGTGGCGTGCCAGCGCGAGGCGAGCACCAGATGCTCAATCTCGCCACCACGCGCCATCGCAAACACACGGCTATATGCTTCGACACAATCAGCCGCGCCTGTGGTATCAACCACCGGATTGCAGCCCAGATACGTCGCCTGATGCACCGCCTTGTCGGGATTGGCCTGATCCAGAGCGCGCCACAGCATCGCGGCATAGCTGCTGCCCATGATGACCACATCATTGCCCTTTGCGGTGGGACGCACGCAGGTTTCAAAGTCGATGCCGATGCCAAAGCATTCGCCCATCCGGTATTGTTCCACCCGGCGCGTATCCGCTTGCTGCGCCAGCTCCAGAGCCATGCGCGCGGCGGGACCGGAATTGATGGCGGGCGACAGTTCGCGCGCTGTCAAAGACACCACCACCACCGCAGCGACACACGCAATAGCCACACGGAAAACCGACTGGAAACGCAGGCCCAGCATGATCCGCTGACCGGGGCGCTCTATCGCATAATAGGACAAAGCTCCGGCAAGGATCGAGGCGATCACCAGCCCGACCCTGCTCCACCGGTCCAACAGAACGCCATGCTCCAGCCGCCAGAACACCATGATCGGCCAGTGCCACAGATAGGTCGAGAACGAGATGCGCCCGATCCACCGCACCGGCGGGAGGGCAAGCAGCGCGCGCGCCGGGCCGTGCGCGCCAAAGGCGATCACCAGAACAGCTCCGATACAGGGAAGCAAGGCTCCGGGTGCGGGGAAGACCGATCCGGCATCCACCACAAACACCGCCGCCGCGATCATGGCGAGGCCCAGAAGCGCCAGCGCCGAGCTGACACCGGCGCGCTCAATTGCTTTGACACCGCCACACGCCACCAATCCGCCCAGCGCAAGCTCCCATGCACGGCTGGGAAACAGATAGAACGCGGCCTGTTGTGCGGCTTCGGTCAGGTGCGACAACACAAGGCAAAGCACAAAGGAAATGACTGCAAGCGCGCCAATGCCCCAGACTTCTCGTCCCGGAAACCAGCGCTTAAGCCACACCAGAAAGACCGGAAACAGCAGGTAGAACTGCTCCTCCACCCCCAGCGACCATGTGTGCAGCAACAAAGCTGTCTCATGCGTCGCGAAATAATCGGTCGTCATCCAGTAATACAGGTTCGCGCCAAAGCCCGCGGCCCAGATCGCTTCGAGAGAAAGGCTTGGCCAGTCGCTGGGCACGAGCAGCCACAGACCCGCCAACAGCACGGCAGTCAGCATCACCCACAGCGCCGGTCCAAGCCGCGCAAAGCGGCGGGCATAGAACCGCGTCAGTGAAAAGCCGTCGGTTCCCTTCTCTTCGGCCATCTCTGCCAGAATGATCCGCGTGATCAGATAGCCCGAGATGACGAAGAACACGTCCACCCCGATAAAGCCGCCCGCAAACTGCGTGAAACCGGCATGGACCAGCAGGACCGGCACAATCGCGACCGCACGCAGGCCTTCAATCTCTGGCCGGAACGCAAGTCGCGCCGTGGTGCGATCAACACCGGAACCGGCATCAGCCATGGATTGGGCTGCGGAAGCCATACCTGCGATAGACCCTCTTGCCGAACCCGAAACGCGAAAGGGCGACCCCTTGCGAGGCCGCCCTTTTCACAGCGCCGACCCGTCAACGGGGGCTTACCCCACTAACGACCCGGTAGGAAAGCTTACGCGGGAAGCGCGGCTTTCGCCTGAGTGATGATCGTCTTGAACGCCGCTTCTTCGTTCATCGCCAGATCAGCCATGACCTTGCGGTCCAGCTCGATCCCGGCAAGCTTCACGCCGTGCATGAACTGCGAATAGGTCAGACCTTCGGCGCGCACAGCCGCGTTAATGCGCTGAATCCAGATCGCGCGAAAGCTGCGCTTCTTAACCTTGCGGTCGCGATAGGCATACTGTCCGGCCTTTTCGACGGCCTGACGCGCGATGCGAACGGTATTCTTGCGGCGACCGCGATAGCCCTTGGCCTGATCGAGGATCCGCTTGTGTTTTGCGCGCGTGGTAACGCCGCGTTTGATGCGAGGCATATCTATATATCCTTATTCTTCATTCGGGGGCCATGGCCGCCCGGAAATCGGCGCCAGCCGATCAAATCAATCAATCAAGCCCGTATGGAGCCCATTTCTTGATCGTGGCGGTGTCAGCATCCGAGAGCACCTTGGTGCCGCGGTTCTGGCGGATATACTTCGCATTGTGGTGGGTCAGGCGGTGACGCTTACCAGCGACGCCGTGCTTGACCTTACCGGTTGCGGTGATCTTGAAGCGTTTCTTCACACCGCTCTTGGTCTTCAGCTTGGGCATTTTCATCTCCTAACTTGAGAATGTGGGTCAGAAGACACGTTTGGCCGGCCCTGGCAGCCCTTGTCGCCAGGCCGGTCGGTTGATTCGTGTCATGCAAGAGCGCGCACATAGGGGCGCAGGGCGATGGAGGCAAGCGTTTTGCTGTGCCCGTATTTGACACTCATGAGGGTTTTTGCGGCATGCGCGCCGCGCCTAAACTCACGCAATTGCGCGCGGTTGAGGCCACGTTCGCTGCGGATGAGTGTGACTTTAGGGATTCTGGTCAGCAATGAGTGGGAGGCACATGACATGCAGCACCTGTAGCCGACGACCCAACCTGTAGGAAAACGCAGCGCACCCAGGCTACCACCCGCCTCAGATGGCGAAGCCCTCCCCCACCAATTCCTCGCTTACCTGCCACAGGCGCTTGGCCACTTCTGGATCAAGCGCGCGCCGCTCGACGTCGCTGTCGCCCACTGGCCCTCGCGCATCGAAGAGGCCGGTTGGCCCGTAATAGCCTCCGCTCACTGCGTCCGCCTCTGCCGCTGCCAGCACGGTGGGCCACGCTCCGCGCTGCGCGTCCTGCGCAAACACCGCGTTGGAGACTGTGTAGGCCAGCTTGAACAGCGGATTGCCCACCTTGCTTTGCAGCGGCGTGTCCGAATAGCCGGGATGGCAGGCGGTGGATTTGATTGCAGACCCCGCCGTCTCCAGCCGCCGGTGCAATTCCAGCGCAAACATCAGATTGGCGAGCTTTGAGCGGTTATAGGCAAGGTTGGCGTTGTAGCCGCGCTCCATCATCAGATTGTCGAAATTGATGCGCCCGAATTTGTGCATGATGCTCGACAAAGTCACAACGCGGCCAGTGTCCTGATCAACCTGCGGCATCATCAGCGCGGTCCAGAGGAAGTGCCCCAGATGATTGGTCCCCAGCTGCATCTCGAACCCGTCTGCGGTTTTGCTCTTGGGCGTCTGCATTACGCCTGCATTGTTGATCAGCGCGTGAAACGGGCCAAATCGCTCCTCCGCCTCATCAGCAGCACGCCGGATCGAGGCCATATTGGCAAGGTCCAGCACCAGCAATTCGCACTTGCCCGCGCCTGCATTCACCAGCTTCGCCAGCGCCCGCTTCCCCTTCGCTTCGTTCCGGCACGCAATCACCACATCGGCATTGCGAGCGGCCAGCAGATGCGCCGCCTCAAACCCGATCCCCGAATTACCGCCGGTGATGATGAAGCGCTTACCGCTGAGATCGGGCAGCGCCTCAGGCGTCCAGTTGGTGATTCCGCTGTTGGTTAGATGGGGCATGGGTGATCCTTACGATGATACCGTCAATAATGTGACCGTTCGGCCTAAACTTGTAGAAACCCCGCACTTGACATGTGGTCCAGGATTAGTGCCGGATTGCTTTTCAGCTTCGAGAACGCAGCCCCTCCGCTTCATTCACCCGGCGCATCATTCAAGCGAATGCGGAAGGCGCCGCTGCTGGGAAGGATTGTTGTCTGGTTTTGTGCAGGTCACGATGGCGGCTCCATTTCGCCCGCGCCCCCCAATGCCCCCATCGCCTCCAGCACGTCATCCATCCGCGCCGGATCGCCCAGCGCGATGACGCGGCCGTCTGATCCGGCATCGAGGGGATTGCCTTGCCAATCGCTCATAGTGCCGCCTGCGCCCTCGACGACGGGAACGAGCGCAGCGAAATCATAGAGTTTCAGGCCCGCCTCTATCACGACGTCGACATGGCCGCTCGCCACCAGGCCGTAATTGTAGCAATCGCCGCCATAGATGATCTTGCGCTCAGCCACCGATTTGGCGACGCCCATAAAGGCATCCACATCGTCGCCTGAAAATTGGTGCGGGGTAGTGGTGCCCAGAACCGCGTCGGCAAATTCCTTGCAGGTGCGGACATGGGCGGGTTTTCCGTTGAAGGTGGTGCCTTCTCCGATCCGCCCGACCCAACGCTCACGCGCGATGGGCTGGTCAATCACGCCCAG
>JBARXS010000046.1:0-41528 GCA_049647465.1 Erythrobacter sp. | reverse complement strand
GCCAACCCAGCGAACGCTCCAAGCAAGGCGTTCTTTGCCCGATGCGGAATTGAACCGGGAATGCGCGTGCTTGATGTTGGATGCGGGACTGGCGATTTGAGCCGCGTGGTTGCCGAGTTCGCTGGTCCAGACGGAGCCGTTGTCGGGATCGACAGAGACGCTGATGCGCTGCTTAAAGCACAG
The DNA here is from genome assembly GCA_049647465.1 of Erythrobacter sp. Taxonomy (GTDB): domain Bacteria; phylum Pseudomonadota; class Alphaproteobacteria; order Sphingomonadales; family Sphingomonadaceae; genus Erythrobacter. The sequence continues at coordinate 41,345 of JBARXS010000046.1, read as the reverse complement.
AATGTACCTGGCGGCGAAAACGCAGCACCGATCAACTATCTGACTTTCGACCTCTCGACGGAACTGCCAGCGCTCGGAAAGTTCGATGCGATAGTCGGTCGCCGCGTCCTCATGTATCTGGCCGATGCCAAAGAAACGCTTGACCGTCTGGCGGAAGTGGCAAGTCCCGGTGCGGTGGTTGCATTTCAAGAACACGGTCGGGCGCATCTTCCTTTTGCAAGCGTCGAACTGTCGGCCCATCGCCGTCTTTACGAGTGGCTTTGGGATACGGTCACTGCGGAAGGCGGGGACGTCTATTTGGCTTTTAAGTTGCGGCGTCTTTTGCGCGAGATAGGCGCATCGGACGTCCAGCAACGTGTCGAGGTAATAGTCCTTCCAGATGAGGGAGCGTCTTTTCTACCGACGCTTGCCGAGGTTATGCTGCCGCGTCTGATCGCTGCAAATATTGTCCGAACTAATGAAGTAGTGTTGGACACCCTTGTCCAGCAGATCGAGAGCGAACGGCGCATCGCGGGCGGCGCGATTCTCTGGGATATCGCGTTCCTCACGATAGCAAAGATGGAATGACCGCTTTCGGGTTCTGGTCATCATCACCTGAACGTCAAAAATGGGGTCGCAAACGGACATTCAGTCACCAAACGCAAATTACGAATGCGCCGTCACAAATTCCTCGACCACCGGGGCAACCTTGTTGCGCCAGCGGCTGCCGTTGAAGATGCCGTAATGCCCTGCGCCTTCGGCCATGTAATACCGCTTCATTTTCTCGGGCAGGTTCGGCGTCAGTTTCAATGCGGCCTTCGTCTGGCCAAGGCCTGAAATATCGTCGCGCTCGCCTTCGATGGCGAGCAAAGCGGTGTCAGTGATCTTCGAGATATCGACCAGCTCACCCTTGTGGCGGAAAGTGCCGTTGGGGATCGAGTGGGTCTGGAACACTTCCTCGACCGTCTGGAGATAAAACTCCGCTGTCATGTCGCACACGCTGCGATATTCGTCGTAGAAATCCTTGGTCGCCTGCGCGCTGTCATCATCGCCTGCGGTCAGATGCTTGTACATCTCGTAATGGCTCATCATGTGGCTTTGCAAATTCATGCTCATAAACGCATTAAGCTGCATGAAGCCGGGATAGACCTTACGCCCCGCGCCGCGATAATTCATCGGCACCTTCGCGATGACGCTCTGGCGGAACCATTCAATCGGGCGCTTCATCGCATGGTTGTTTACGCTGGTCGGGCTTTCGCGCGTGTCGATCGGTCCGCCCATCATGGTGAGGGTCGCAGGCGTCGCGGGCGATTTGTGCAGGTTCATCAACGCGGTCGCGGCAAAAGCGGGGACGCTGGGCTGGCACACGGCCATCATGTGCGGGCGCTGGCCCGGATTGACGCTTTCGATATATTCGAGGAATTCGATCAGGTAATCGATGTAATCGTCGAGGTCGAAATGCCCTTCATGCACCGGCACCATTTTCGCATCGGCCCAGTCGGTGATGTAGACCTCATATTGCTGCAACATGCGCTCCACCGTGCCGCGCAGCAGCGTGGCATAGTGGCCGCTCATCGGGGCCACGATCAGCATTTTGGGGCGCGGGCTCTTGTCGTCATCGGTCACGCCGTCGAGGCGGAAGCGTTTGAGATCGCCGAACGGGCGGTTCATCACGGTCGCTTCGATCACGGGGTAGGTCTGCCCGTTGCTCTCGATTTCGGTGATGCCGAATGCGGGCTTTGAATATTGCGCGGTGGCATGGGCCATCACGTCGAGCGCATTGGCCGCCATCGATCCAAAGCCGGTCATGCGCATCGGATTGGCCGGATTGCTGAGCATTTCCGCTGTGATTGATGCGGCTGAGCTGACACTGTTCAGCCAGCTGCGCTGTATTTCATAAGCCTGATAAAGCATCGAGTGCCCCTTTTGTCCGTCCAGTTCCAACCCTTTGGCACGAATGATCTTCGATGTGCTTAAGGGCAGTCTGACTTGCATGATACTGGGCGCGATCCGGGGCGCGATCCGGGGCGCGCAGTATCATGCGTAACGGCGATTTGCCGCTGTTATTGCCGCGCCTAGATGGGCCTTTGCGCGCTATTGTGCAATGCACAAATTTTGCGACATTCTGTCCTGAGCTGAGAAGTGTGTGCTTTTTATACGTGAAATTCTGCGCAAGCGCGACTAGATCACTCTCGATATGACCGGCGAAGCCTCGCAAATCACCCTTGATACGCATAGCGACCCGGTCATCACCGGTGATGCGCCCCTTGATGGGGACGCCGATGATGCTGCGGTGCAGGCTCCGCCCGCCGACCTTGGGGCAGGGGTCGATGACGCGCCCAAAAGCCGATCTCTCGCCCCGCTCAAGATGATTTACCGCGAAGCGGGCAAATATCCGCGCGAGGTCGCCTTTGCGCTCCTCGCTCTGGTGGTGACAGCTGTGGGCACGCTGGCGATTCCACATGCCATGCAACTGATCGTGGATCGCGGATTTGGAACGGGCGGCGAAGGGGCAGGCGATATTGGCCGCTGGTTCCGGTATCTGTTCATTGTCGTGATCGTGATCGCGCTGGGGACGGCGGCGCGCTATTACTTCGTCAGCTGGATCGGAGAGCGCGTTGTCGCGGATATCCGGCGCAAGGTGCACGGCAATCTGATGCGGATGTCGCCGGGATTCTATGAAGAGAACAGTCCAAAGGAAATCTCCAGCCGGATGACATCGGACACCGCTATCATCGAAACGGTGGTCGCGACGACGGTATCTGTCGCCTTGCGCAATATCTTTCTGGGCATTGGCGGGACGATCTACCTGTTCTGGCTGCTGCCTGAACTGACGATCTGGCTGGCCGTGGGCATTCCCGGCATTATCCTGCCCATCGTATTCTTCGGGCGAAAAATCCGCACGATTTCGCGCGACAGTCAGGATCGCGTGGCTGATGTCGGCGCCATGGTTTCAGAGGTTCTGGGCGCGATGAAAATCGTGCAGGGCTTTAACCAGCAGGCGCGCGAAACCGGCCGCTTTGGCGAGGCGGTGGAGCGCACGTTTGACACCGCCCGGCGGCGCATCGTGCTGCGCGCGATCATGACCGCGATCATCATTCTGGCGATCTTCGGCTCCATTGTGCTGCTGTTATGGCGCGGGGCAGAGGGCGTGGCTGCAGGTGAAATCAGCGGCGGCACGATCCTGTCGTTTATTGTCGGCGCGATGATTGTCGCAGGCGCGTTTGGCGCGCTTACGGAGGTTTATGGTGATTTGCTGCGCGGAGCGGGCGCGGCGAGCCGTTTGGCCGAGTTGCTGGATGCGGAGCCCGCAATTGCCGCGCCTGCCCGTCCTGAAAGCCTACCTGTGCCGCCGCGCGGCAGCTTGTCGTTCCGCAATGTCACCTTCCGCTATCCCGCGCGGCCCGATACCGAGGCACTGTCCGATTTCACTCTTGAGATCCAGCCGGGTGAAACCGTCGCGATTGTCGGCCCATCCGGCGCGGGTAAATCGACGATCTTCCAACTGGTTGAGCGGTTCTATGATCCACAGGGCGGTACGATCCGGTTGGACGGGGTGCCTTTGACCAAAGCCGATCCGACTGACCTGCGCGAACGGCTGGCCCTCGTGCCGCAGGACGGCGTGCTGTTCAGCGCCAATGCCCGCGACAATCTGCGCTATGGCAAGTGGGATGCGAGCGATGCCGAGATCTGGGACGCGGCGCGCGCGGCCAATGCGGAGGAATTCCTCCAAGCTCTACCGCAGGGTCTCGACACCTATCTGGGTGAAGGCGGCACGCAGCTTTCCGGTGGCCAGCAACAGCGTGTTGCCATCGCGCGTGCATTGTTGCGCAATGCGCCGATCCTGCTGCTGGATGAAGCCACAAGCGCCCTCGACGCCGAAAGCGAACAATTGGTACAGCAGGCGCTCAATGCGCTGATGATGGATCGCACCACGCTGGTGATCGCGCACCGGCTCGCCACAGTGCGCGCGGCGGACCGGATCATCGTGCTGGAGGGCGGGCGGATCGTCGAACAGGGCACGCACAGCGAGCTGTCTCAGGCGGGCGGGCTGTATGCGCGGCTTTCCTCCTTGCAATTCACCGCCAGCGAGGCGGCCTGAGCCTTACATTTTTCGACAAACTGCTGCTTTGGCGGGATCAATGACTGCGGTTTGTCTATTATGACGCTAAGACCGGTGAGACCGTTTTTTTTGAAGACTTACGAATAGGGGTCGCACCCATGACAGATATTAAACGCACATTCGGTGCGCTGTTGCTTGTCAGCACAGCCACCTTCGCTCTTTCCGGCCCGATCGCGGCGGGTGAAGCGGACCATCATGCAGAAGCGAGGGGTGGCGATGTGGTTGACACCCTCCTCGACACGGAAATGGAAGATTCGGCGCAAGAGTCTGCAACGCCCACCATGAGCTTTGGCGAATGGGGCGTGGACACCGCCCTGCTTTCAAAGACGATTGCGCCGGGCGACGACTTCTTTGGCTATGTCAATCAGGACTGGCTCGATGCAAACCCGCTGCCCGATGAATACAGCCGCTTTGGCGCGTTCACCCTGCTGGGCGAGAAGTCGACGAGCGATGTGAAAGCTCTGATTGATGAACTCGCGGCCAAGCCCGCCGCCGATCTCTCCGCTGACGAAGCGCGCATCATGTCGGTCTATAAAGCCTATCTCGATACCGATGCGATCAATGCGCGCGGCATGGCTCCGGCTCAGCCCTATATCGATTCCATCGCGCAAGTGTCTTCGCTGGACGAGCTTGCGATGCTGTGGGCCAAGCCCGGCTACCCCAGCCCGCTGAGCGGCTATGTCAGCGTCGATGCCAAACAGCCGGACCGCTATGTCGCCTATATCAGCAGCGGCGGCCTCGGCCTGCCAGACCGTGATTACTATCTCGACGACACCGAGAAAGCGAAAGGCATCCAGACCAAATATCGCGAATATCTGGCCATGCTGCTGGGCGCGGCGGGGTATGAAGACCCTGTCGCGGCGGCTGCATCGGTCTATGCCCTGGAAGAGCGGATCGCGCGCGAGATCAGCTGGGATCGCAGCGTGCGCCGCAACCGCGATCTGACGTATAACGCGTTGACCAAAGCGGACCTTGAAGCGATGGCGGGTGATTTCCCGGTTGCAGCGATGCTGGCCGAGATTGGCCTTGATAAGTCGCCGATCTTTGTCGCCGGTGAAATCCCTCCGACCGATGAGGAGATCGAGGAACTGGGCCTGACGCAAGAGACGCTGGACAAGGTCGGCAAAGGCCTGCCCGGCTTTATGCAGATGCTGGGCGACACTGACCTTGCGACCTGGCAGGCGTGGACGATTGCCGATTTTCTGTCGAACAACGCCTCTGTCCTGCCGACCGAGTTCGATGATGCGCGCTTTGAATTCTATGGCAAGACACTGCGCGGCACGCCCGAACAGCGCCCGCGCTGGAAGCGGGCGATTTCCGCCACGCAGGGCGCGCTGGGTGAGCTGCTCGGCAAGTCCTATGTTGAGCGGTACTTCCCGCCGGAAAACAAGGCTGCGATGGACGAACTGGTCGCCAATCTGCGCCTAGCCGTGGCGGAAAGCATCGCGGAAATCGACTGGATGGGCGACGCCACCAAGACGCAGGCGATTGAAAAGCTGAACAGTTTTGACCCCAAGATCGGCTATCGCGAAAATCTGGAAACCTATCCCGGCCTCGAAGTCGGCGATGATCCGCTGGCCAATTCGGTCGCCGCGTCTGCGTGGAGCCTGGCCGACAATGTCGACAAGCTGGGCAAGCCGATTGACCGCACCGAGTGGTTCATGCTGCCCCAGACCGTCAACGCCTATTACAACCCGACCAAGAACGAGATCGTGTTCCCCGCCGCGATCCTGCAACAGCCGTTCTTTGGCCTGACTGCCGATCCGGCGGTCAATTACGGCGCAATCGGCGGCGTGATCGGGCACGAGATCGGCCACGGCTTTGACGATCAGGGCTCAAAATACGACGCGACCGGCAAGCTGCGCAATTGGTGGACGGATGAAGACCGCGCCAATTTTGACAAGCTGGGCGATGCTCTGGTGGCGCAGTACAACGGATACTGCCCGTTTGACGAAGGCGAGACCTGTGTGAACGGCCGCCTGACGCTGGGTGAGAATATCGGCGATCTGGGCGGGCTCAGCCTGGCCTATCGCGCCTACAAGATCGCCACAAAGGGGCAAGAGGTTCCGGTGATCGACGGGCTGACCGGCGATCAGCGCTTTTTCCTCGCATGGGCGCAGGTCTGGCGCTCCACCCAGCGTGAGGAAAACTATCGGAACCGCCTGCGCACGGATTCGCACAGCCCCGAGGAATACCGGGTCAACGGCGTCGTACGGAACCTTGACGAATGGTACGAAGCGTTCGGCGTAACCGAAGATCACGAACTGTACCTTCCACCCGAAGAGCGCGTGCGTATCTGGTAGTGCTTTTGGTTCTTGCGCCCCGTCCGGGGCGCAATTTCCTCGCATGAGCTCGTGTGGGCGGTCGCCCTTGCGATGCCTATGGCAGCGAACCAGCGCCAAAGTGTGAATCAGTACACCTGCACCTCTCTGCCTCCCTCCTGCTTGCGGGAGGGAGTGGGGGTGGGTAAGCGTTCCGGCGCGGCGTCATTCCGGTGCCGGTTGAGGCCTCACGACATTCCATGACCTTCCTTCAACTGCTCATCATCGCGGTCGTCCAGGGGATTACCGAGTTCCTGCCGATCTCCTCGTCAGGGCACCTCATCCTGATCCCCTATCTAACGGATTTCCCAGACCAGGGCCCGCTGATTGATGTCGCGGTGCATGTCGGATCATTGCTCGCGATCGTCGTATATTTCTTCAAGGATGTGCTGGTTCTGGCGCGCGGCGGCTTTGCCAGCATCGGGATCGGCGCAAAGGCTCCCAATGCCCCGGCAGAGCGCCGTCTGTTCTGGTGGATCGTGCTCGGCACCATCCCGGCGATCGTGTTCGGCCTGTCGATCAAGCTGGGCCTGTTCAACTCCTTTGCTGCGAGCACATTTGGTATCACCATAGTGGATGACGATCTGATGAGCTCGATCCGCTTCACCGCTCTCATCGCGTTCAACCTGATCGTCTATGGTATCCTGATGGGGATCGCCGACTGGTTCGGGCGTGAAGACAAGGTGTTCGAGGATATGAGCTGGCGCGATGGCCTGATCGTCGGCTTGGCACAGGCGCTGGCGATTATTCCGGGCACCAGCCGCTCTGGCGTGACGATGACAGCAGCGCGCGCACTGGGATATAAACGGGTGGAGGCCGCGCGCTTCAGTTTTCTGCTGTCGATCCCCGCCGTTGCGGGTGCAGGCGTTTTGATCGTACCAGAGATATTCGATGCGGGGCTGACACTCGCGACGGACGCCCTGATCGCAGGCGTGCTGACCTTCCTCGCCGCCTTTGCAACCATGGCGTTCCTGATGAACTTCCTCAAACGCGCATCCATGCTGGTTTTCGTCATCTATCGCGTCGCGATGGGCGTGGCCTTGCTATATTTTTTCTGAATCGGATGATGCGGGCTTGCGCTCTTGGAACCACTCGCGCGGCTGCTGGTTAGAAAGACAGTTGCACTTTACACAAGAGACCCGCGCGTTCGTACCATGGCTTTACTCGTCCTCATCCTTCTCGGCCTTTCCCTCGGCTGGCTTACATCCATTATCGCCCGCACCGAGGCAGCAGGGGCAATCCTGCGCCAGATGGGCTTGGGCATGGCGGTCGCTCTGGCGAGCGGGCTGCTGACCAATTCGGGCAGCGCTCTGGGCGGGCTGTCGCTGTTGGCGCTGGGCGTGGCGACAGTCTGTGTGATCGCCGTCCTCGTGCTGTATCACGGTATCCTGAGCCGCCGCGATAATGCCGAAGCTTAAGGGCCGGGGCATACCTTCGCTTTCAGCTGGCGCTAAACCGGTTTCGCCCCGCTGCCACCGCCGCCCCTCAGGTGATATTCCTGCGTGCCGCGATGCCGCACATAGTCCACATCAATCACCGCGCTGTTGGCATAGGTGAACCCTGCGGACAGGTTGCGATACAGCCTGTCAAAATCCCGCTCCACCGTCTGGCGGTACAGATCCTCAAAACTCTCGATCACGAAATAGGTCGGTTGCAGATCGCTGATGACGTAATCTGTGCGCATCACGCGGTCCACGTTAAGCATGATGCGGTTGGGACTCTGCGCCTCCACCGCGAACACCGCCTCGGTCGGGCCTGACAGGATGCCCGCGCCATAGGCCTTGATCCCGTCGGCTTCCTCTATCAGGCCAAATTCGACCGTGTACCAATACAGCGATCCCAGCGCTTTCAGCCGGTTATACCGCATCGCCTTCCATCCGGCGCGGCCATATTCCTGCATGTAATCGGCGAACACCGGATCGGTCAGCATCGGCACATGGCCAAACACATCGTGGAACACGTCGGGTTCCTGAATGTAATCAAACGTCTCTCGCGTGCGGATGAAATTGCCAGCGGGAAAGCGGCGGTTGGCCAGATGCCAGAAGAACACGTGATCAGGGATCAGCATGGGCACAGGCACCACGCTCCATCCGGTCAGCGCGTCCAGCTCCTGCGACATCGCGCCAAAGTCGGGCACGCCCCCTTTGCCAAGGTCCAGCTTTTCCAGACCCGCCAGAAAGGCGCTAGCTGCACGGCCCGGCAGCACATCCATCTGGCGCGCAAACAGATCGTCCCAGATTGCATGCTCTTCGTTTGAATAGACCGTCTGCGCAGGCTCCAGCCAGTCCTCCCCCACATGGGCAGGCTTTGCCAGCGGCGCGGTGAACACGCTTGCGGGAAGGTCAGGCAGGCGGGTGTAGTCAATATCAGGATCAGCAAGTGTGGCCATGCGGGCCATTGTGCGGCTAGCGTGGGCACGAAACAAGGCAAAAGAATCAGGCCAAAAGAATCAGGGCAAAGGATTACGCGATGGGGCAAAAAGACAAACTGCGGGGCAAGGAATACCGCAAGCTTCTCGAACCCATGACCGAGGAGCTGGTCGGCATGGCCCGATGGGCGCGGACGACGGGCGCGCGGATTGTGGTCCTGTTTGAAGGGCGCGACACAGCGGGCAAGGGCGGCGCGATCCGGGCGGTGCGGGACAAGCTGAACCCGCGTCAATGTCGCACCGTTGCGCTGGGCAAGCCAACCGATGACGAGGGCGGCCAGTGGTATTTTCAGCGCTATATCAAGCATCTGCCGACCACCGGCGAGATCGTGCTGTTTGACCGCAGCTGGTACAACCGCGCCGGGGTGGAAAAGGTGATGGGCTTTGCCGAAGCGGACGAAGTTGAGCGTTTCCTTGAACAAACGCCTGTGTTTGAAAAGCTGCTGACGGATGACGGGATTTTGCTGTTCAAATACTGGCTGACCACCGATCAGGACCAGCAGGAGGAGCGCCTTGCCGAGCGGCTGGACGATCCACTGAAACGCTGGAAGCTCTCCCCAATCGATCTCGCCGCGCGCGAGCAATATGATGCCTACACACAGGCGCGCGAGGCGATGCTGAAAGCGACGCATTACGATCATGCGCCGTGGACTCTGGTGGATTTCAATGACCAGAAACGCGGGCGGCTAACGCTGATTCGCGATATGCTGGACCGCTTGCCTGACATGCATGTCGAGCCGCCCAAGATCGACTTTCCCGAGCTGGGCCGCGAGCCTGCGCGCGAGAGCTACGGAGTGATTCAGCCGATCACAAGCCATCCGATTGACGACCAAACCGGGGTCAGATCGCAGCTTTCGCGTTTGTGATCTGGCGCCCGTCGCTGGCAAAGGCTCCCAATTCGTATCCCGCGTCCGAGGCGCGCATCACAAGGTGGAGAGGCTCATCCGCGATGGCGGGCGAAACCCCGCGAAACTCAAAGCTGCGCACCCGGTTCTCGCCCAGTTCGCGCGCCAGCAATTGCAACAGCAGGCTCGCTGTCAGCGGGCCGTGCACCACCAGCCCGCGATACCGCTCAACCGCGCTGGCATAAGGCGCGTCATAGTGGATGCGGTGCGTGTTGAAGGTCAGCGCGGAATAGCGGAACAGCAGGCCCGGATCGGGGATCAGCGTGTGTACGGCATCCCAGACGCTATCATCGAATTCGCCCACGCCAACCTCAGGCGGGCTGAGCGGGTCATCAGGGGGTGCAGCGTCGCGATAGACCAGCGTCTGCGTCTCGCGCACCGACAGCGTGCCATTGGCGATGGTCTCATGATCGACATTCACAAAAGCGAGCTTTCCCGAGCCGCCCTCTTTCTCATCGATAGAGGCAACGCGGCTGGTCCGCTTGATCGCCGCTCCTATCGCAATGGGAGCGACGAACTGGATCTTGCTCGATGCCCACATCCGGCGTGGCAGCTTGAAGGGCGGGAGAAAGCTGTCGGGGCTGTCATCGCGTGCCGGATGGCCGTCCTCGCCCAGTGATGCGGTCGGCGCATCGGGGGTGCACAGCGCGAAATGGATACCCTGGGGCATTGCGCCGTCCATTGGCCTCGGCAGGTCAAAGGTCGCGCACCATTGGAAGGCGCGCTCAGGTGTCAGCCGGTCACGGGTAGCAAGTTCACGCCCGATCCAGGCCGCAAAATCCGTCATCAGACCGCTCGCTCAAACACCGCCGCGATGCCCTGACCACCGCCAATGCACATCGTCTCCAGCCCATAGCGCACCTCGCACCGCTCCATTTCGTAGGCCATATCCGCCAGAATGCGCCCGCCGGTCGCGCCGATGGGATGGCCCAGGCTGATGCCCGAACCATTGACGTTGAGGATATCGCGGCGCGAATCGTCCGCGCTCCAGCCCCAGCCTTTCAGCACGGCGAGCACTTGCGGGGCGAAAGCCTCGTTCAGCTCAACCAGCCCCATATCATCCCAACTGTAGCCGCGCCGTTCAAACAGCCGCTCAACCGCAGGCACCGGGCCAATGCCCATGCGCGCCGGATCGCAGCCCGCCGCCGCCCAGCCGCCAAACCACAGCATCGGGGTGAGGCCCAGTTCTTCGACCTTGTCCTCGGCCACGACCAGACAGGCGGCCGCGGCATCGTTCTGCTGGCTGGCATTGCCCGCGGTGACGATAGCGTCCGGATCGCGTTTCAGATCAAGCGCGCGCAGTTTGCCGAGCGTCTCCATCGAGGCATCCGCGCGGAATCCCTCGTCCCTGTCGAACACGACCGGATCGCCGCGCCTCTGAGGCACCTTGACCGGCACCAATTGCGCATCGAACTTGCCCGCGTCCCATGCCGCAGCGGCGTTCCGGTGAGATCGCACCGCATAGGCGTCGGCGTCCTCGCGGCTGATATCGTAGTCCTTGGCGAGATTTTCGGCGGTTTCAATCATGCCAGTGATGACGCCAAAGCGCTCGATTGGCTGGCTCATCAACCGCCCGCGCGACAGGCGATCGTGCAGCGTGATGTCCCCCATCCGCGCGCCGCCGCGCCCCTGAATGGTGTAATGCTCGACATTGGACATGCTCTCGCACCCGCCAGCAACGACGACATCGGCCATGCCGGTTTCGACCATCATGGCCGCATTGGCGACAGCTTGCAGGCCAGAGCCGCAGCGCCGGTCAAGCTGGTATCCCGGCACCTCCAGCGGCAGTCCCGCCGCCAGCCAGCTCCAATGGCCGATGGCGGGCGCTTCGGCATTGCCATAGCCTTGCGAGAAAACGACATCATCGACGCGCGCGGGATCAATGCCGGATCGCTCGACCAGTGCTTTCAGAATGATCGAGCCCAATTCGCCTGCATTCAGGCTGGACAGCCCGCCAAGGAATTTTCCCACCGGAGTGCGCAGGGGGGTGCAGATTGCTGCTCTTCTGGTCATCGCTTATCCTTATCGCTCAAGGCTACAGTGCCCGCGTCCACCAATTTGCCAATCGCCCCGCTTGATAGCCCCAGCCGGTCTGCCAGCACCTCTTCTGAATGCTGCCCCAGATAAGGCGCGGGGCGCGGATCGCCGGCCTCATGCGCGGGCAGGTTTGCGAAGCTGCGCGTGGCGGGATATTCGAAGCCTGACGGGTTCGCGGGCGAGGGGCCGAACAGCGGATTGTCCGCCACCAGCACCGGATCATTCGCCGCCTCATGCGCCGTGCGATAGCGTTCATAGGTGCAGCCGTGCTGGCTCATCATGCCTTCCAGCGCGGTGTAATCATGGCTGCCGATCACGCCCTGAAACAGATCGAACAGGCGGTGGCGATGCGTAAAGCGCGGCTCGTCCCCGTCGGCGAATTTCACGCCCAGTTCCACTTCCAGCACACCGATAGGGCCAGCAAGGCCGAACGCCTCCACCAGACCGCCCCATTGCTTCGGCGTGAGCGCGGCGACCATAAAGCGCACGCCGTCCTTGCTGCGGAAATCGCGCCCGAACGCGCCCCAGATCGCATTGCCCAGACGCGGCCGGTCGCCGCCGCGATAGAGCATTTCTGCAAACATGCCCGAATTGGCCGCCGTGCCGATGGCAACATCGCCCAGCGGCACACGCACTTCAGACCCCTCGCCGCTCGCATCACGATGGCGCAAGGCGGCCAGCAGCGCGAAGGCGGAATAGGCCCCGGTGATGAAGTCCCATGCGGGCATGATCTGGTTGATCGGCGGCGCGGTTTCCGGCTCCCATTCCTCCGGCCCGGTCATCAGCGGGTATCCGCTGGCCGCGTTTACCGTGAAGTCCATCGCCTGACGCCCGTCATGCCAGCCCATGATGCGCAGGGAGATCATGTCCGCACGTTCGGCCTCCATCGCCGCGTGGCTGAGAAAACTCTGTTCCGGCAGATTGGTGATGCACTGGCCGGTCTTTGCCGCCAGCTCGACGCACAATTCGCGCCCCTCGCCGCTGCGCAGATCGAGCGCGACGGATTTCTTGGCGCGGTTGAGGTTCTCCCAACTCAGAGAGCGCCCCTCTTCAGTCAGCAGGAAGCGGTCATAATCCAGCCCGCCCGCCGTGTGGTCTACCCGGATCACTTCGGCACCCATCTGAGCGCAATACAGGCCCGCTGTGGGCGAGGCGACGAAACTGGAAACCTCAATGATGCTGAGGTCATTTAGAAGATTGTACATGCGTTTCCTTGTTTGCGGGCGGCACCGCAAGAGCCTGCGACGGATGTCGCAGGCTAATCAACCATTCAGCGCTTCCCACTCGCGCAGCATGTGCTTGGCGATCTGAAGCTGGAGGATCTGCGTTGTACCTTCGTAAATGCGATAGATGCGCGCATCGCGATAGAACCGCTCGGCATCATATTCGGCGAGGTATCCCGCGCCGCCATAGATCTGCACCACACGGTCCACCACGCGGCCACACATTTCGGAGGCAAAGACCTTGAACGCGGCGGCTTTGGTCAGGATGTTCTCACCCCGGTCGGCGCGCGCGGTGACATCGCGCATCATGCATTCGGCAGCGTAGATCTCGGTTTCGCTGTCCGCCAGCATCGCCTGGATCAGCTGGAAGTTCGCAATCGGCTCACCAAAGGCCTTGCGTTCATTGGCATAGCGCAGCGCAGAATCGAGCGCGCGGCGGGCATAGGCAGTGGCCGCCGAGCCGACCGAGATGCGTCCATTATCAAGGCTCTGCATCGCAAAACGGAAGCCTTTGCCCGTCCCTCCGCCCAACAGAGCATCGCCGGGGACTTTCACATCGTCGAGCATGATGTCGGAAATGTGAGAGCCCGACTGACCCATTTTCTTGTCCGGTGATCCGGTGGAGACACCGGGCGCATCCATCGGCACCAGAAACGCGCTGACATGCGCGTTTTTGGGCAAGGCGTCCTTTTCGGTGCGCGCCATGATCAACGCCACATCCGCGTGGGGTGCGTTGGTGATATAGCGTTTGGTGCCGTTCAAGACCCAACCATTGCCATCCGGATCTGGCACAGCTGTGGTCTGCATGGCCGCGCTGTCGCTGCCCGAACCCGGCTCTGTCAGGCCGAAACAGGCGATCTTGCCTTCAACCAGCTTGGGATACCATTCGGCGCGCTGCGCTTCGGTTGCGCCGTTTTTCAGCGCGCTGGCAAACATGCCGATATTGATCGAGAATATGGAGCGATAGGCGGGCGCGGCATAGCTCATCATGTTCACCACGCGCGCATATTGCGTCATGTTCAGACCCGCGCCGCCATATTCCTCGGGCACGCTGATGCCGAACAGTCCCATGTCGCGCATTTCATCGATAATCTCGGGCGGAACCCGGTCCTCTTCGATGACCTGCGCTTCAGCCGGGATCAGGCGTTCACGCACATAGCGTTCAAGCTGCTCGGCAAACTGTTCGAACGTCTCGTCATCCATTCCCGCATTTGAACGGACCGGATTAGTCATCGGGGCATTCATCGTCTTTGTATCCTATTGCGGCGCAGTATCTTCGCCGGTGTTATCAGCAGCTTCAGCGGGCGGATCGACATCAGGGAGCGCGCCTTCGGGCAGACGCTTTTCATCCAGCATGCTGGCCGCTTCATCCAGCGCGCGCGCTTCGCCTTCGCTCACCGCGCCTGGCCCTGCATTGGCGCCATTCCCACCGGAATCGCATGCGCTGATCGCAACGGCGGCCAGCGCAATCACACCCGATCGCAGCACCATACCCATGGGTCGGGCCATCTTACTGATCGCCGGTTTCTTCTGGCAGATCCTCGGCAGCATCCAGCGCGTCGGCTGCGATATCGGCCATAGCAGCGGCATCAGCCGCTTCGGCAGCAGCAGCGGCAGCCTCGGCCTGCGCGGCGACGTTTTGCGCGTTCTCGGCTGCTCTGCTGGCCGTCTCTTGCGAAACAGCGGGTGGGCCCTGAACGTCTGCGATGTCGCCAATTCCCTCATCGGCGACCGGCTCATCCGTGATCGGTTCAAGCGCTTCGTCAGCGGGCATTTCTACCGAGGGCGCTCCGCCATCATCGGCGGACGTATCCGCGCTGTCGCATCCGGCAAGCGCAAGCGAAAACGCCCCCAAAGCTGCAAATTTCCAACGTGTCGTCATGATATCCTCCTCCAGACAATTATGGCTGTTTGGCGCGTGGTGTAGCCATTCCTGCGGCATTAAGCCAAGCGTGAATTGCTGCGCCGAAACGGTACAGCGTCCACGCGAGCCTTGGCAGTCCGGACATGCGCGATACGTCTTTGCACATGATTCATCACCTTGCTCTCCCGTCGCCCACCTCACCCAAGCCTTCGTTGATCGCGCGGTTGAAATCGCGACCCGGCCTGATTGCAGCGATGGCGCTGTGCGCGTTGCCGAGCGCAGGTGCATTCGCCCAAGGCCAGGGGAACGGGCAGGGCGCAGCTAAACCCTTTACCGTGGTTGAGACAGGCGAGAGCTATGACTCGCTGCAAACGGCGGTGAAGGCGATCGGGGACAAACGCGGCACGATCCGCATCGCGCCGGGCACATATCGCCAATGTTCGGTGCAGGAAAAAGGCGTCATCACCTATATCGCCCAAAAAGCGGGCACAGCGATTTTCGAAGGCCGGTCATGCGAAGGCAAGGCCGGTTTCGTGCTGCGCGGTGTCGGTGCGGAAGTGCGTGGGCTCACCTTCCGCAATTATGCGGTGCGCGACGGCAATGGCGCAGGTATCCGTCTGGAGCGCGGTCAGCTCAATGTCGCCTACACGCGGTTTGTGGACAGCCAGCAGGGCATCCTTTCCGCGAATGATCCCAATTCGAAGATTTTCATCACCCGCTCCACCTTCAGCGGGCTTGGCACATGCGAGAACTCCGCAGGCTGCGCGCACTCGCTTTACATCGGCGAGTTCGGCGAGCTGACCGTGCGTGAGAGCCGGTTCGAAAAAGGGCGCGGCGGCCACTATGTCAAAACCCGCAGCGGCCGCGTTGTGATCGAGGATAACTCGTTCGACGATTCAGCGGGCAAGGGCACCAATTACATGATCGACCTGCCCGCCGGTTCAAAGGGCCAGATTGCGAATAACTGGTTCGTGCAGGGCCGCGACAAGGAAAACTACTCCGCCTTTATCGCGCTGGGGGCGGAATCCAGCCAGCACAATTCCGATGGTCTGGTCGTGAAGGGCAACGAAGCGCGCTTTGCACCGGGCGTTCAGCGTCAGAGCACATTCTTGGCCGATTGGACCGGCGCCCGGGTGCAGATGGGCGGCAACCGCCTTGCTCCGGGTTTGCAGAAGTACGAACGCCGCTGAAAGGGATTAGCCGGCCGGATTTTCCGGTTCTTCTGGTGAATACCGAACATCCGGCCCTGAAATAGAGGTCCGCTTGGCTAGGCTGTCGGGTAATAGGCCGGGGCATTCGTGACGACGCCGGATGGCAAATCGCCCTCCAGAACCAGACACTGGAAGTATCTGGCTTCCGGCCCGGGAAAGAGCAGCTGGGGTTCGTGCCTGAAACCGAAGCGGCCATAGTATTCCGGATTACCCACCAGCGCGATACCTTTAGCGCCTCTCGCTCGCAGATCGGCGATCCCGCGTCGTATAAGTGCGCTACCAATGCCCCGATGGTGCAGTTCGGGCCAGACAGACACCGGGCCGAGATCGAACCAGCCGGTCGTCCCGTCCTCAATCTGCACCGGCGAAAACGCGATGTGGCCAACGATACGCGTCGCATCCTCGGCGACTAGCGAAAGGGCGAGGTCGCCATCCCTGCGCAGTGCATTGATGAGGTGCTGCTCGTCACCCTCGCTGAATGGCATATCGCGAAAGGCGGCCTTGGTCAGATCGAAGATCGTCTTCTCATCGCCTGCCGCTTCCGGGCGGATTGTAATGGGGATTGCCGGGCCGCTCACCTGAGCAAATGCCCTGAGCGATCCCGCTTTGTCGCCAGATAGCGGGTGTTGTGCGGGTTATCGGGCAGTTGATGCTGGACCCGCTCGCTGACAGTGATCCCTGCCGCTTCAAGGCTGGCGACCTTGGCCGGATTGTTGGTCATCAGCCGGATGCGCCGTGCACCGATCAGCTCCAGCATACGCGCGGCAACAGGGAAATCGCGCGCTTCGTCGGGCAGGCCCAGACGCTGATTCGCATCCACCGT
Organism: Erythrobacter sp.; assembly: GCA_049647465.1. GTDB lineage: Bacteria > Pseudomonadota > Alphaproteobacteria > Sphingomonadales > Sphingomonadaceae > Erythrobacter. The sequence goes on along the minus strand of JBARXS010000046.1, from coordinate 24,431 downwards.
GTCAAAGCCCTGATCCTGCAACCGGTATGCGCGCAGTTTGTTGACAAGGCCGATCCCGCGCCCTTCCTGCCGCAGATAAAGCAGCGCGCCCCAGCCGCCATCCTCGCGCGCATGGGTCGCCATGGCATGCAGCGCGGCGTCAAGCTGAGGACCACAATCACACTTCAGACTGCCAAGGATATCGCCGGTCAGGCATTCCGAATGCAGCCGCACCAACGGCTCGCGGTCGCCGCTTTGATCGCCAATGATCAGCGCCACATGCTCGCGCGTATCAGCGGTGGAGCGAAATGCGATGATCTCCGCATCCTCGCTGGCGGTGACGGGCAGGCGCGCGCGGGTGACAAGGCGCAGGTTTTGCGCTTCGGCATAGGCGGCCAGATCACTCGCTTCGAGCGGGTGCGGCTCCCCGGCATTTTCGGGATCGACCATGAAGGCAGGCAGAATGCCCGCGATCCGTGCCAGCTCCATCGCGGCGCGGGCGACCTCATCCCATTCAAGCCGTTCTGCACGAAACGGTCCCTTTAGCGGATTGGCGAGATCGAGCGCGGGGTCCGAAATCGGCACGGCGGTCTGGATATCAATCGGCTCTGCCCCGCGGATCAGGACCGGCGCATGCGGGGTCGCCGCATCGCGCTGGTTCACCAGTTTGAGCGTGGCCGCGCGTGCATCCGAGATCAGCATGAACGGCGCACTTGCCTCGCTCGCAATTGCGGTTTCGACCGGCAACAGAACCGGTCCCCCGGCAAAGGCGAGCGGCCAGCCGTGGCGCAGCGCATCGACGGCCTGCGCCGCCCTTCGTGCCGGGGATGGGCGCTCTGGCGAAGGGGTGGCGCCGCTCAGAGATCGAACTCCGTGACGAGCGGGATGTGATCTGATGGTTTCTCCCAGTCGCGCGCTTCCTCCAGGATGCGGTGATCCGATGCCTGTTTTGCCAGCGCGGGGCTGGCCCACATGTGATCCAGCCTGCGCCCGCGATCATTCTTGCGCCAGTCGGGTGAGCGATAGGACCACCAGCTGTAATACCGATCGGGCTCGGAGACGAATTCGCGGCCCAGATCGACCCAGTCATGCGCAGCCTTGAACCGGGCCAGCATATCGACCTCAACCGGAGTGTGGCTGACGACCTTGAGCAGTTGCTTATGGCTCCACACATCGCTTTCCAGCGGGGCAATGTTGAAATCACCCACGATCAGCGAAGGACGCTCGATCCCCACGGCCCATTCGGTCATACGGCCCAGAAAATCGAGTTTCTGCCCGAATTTTGCGTTCTTTTCACGGTCGGGAATATCGCCGCCGGCGGGCACATAGACATTCTCGATCAGCATATCCTTGCCCACAACCTCGACGCCAATGTGTCGGGCCTCGCCATTGGCTTGCCAATCGTGGCGGGACACTTCGCGGATCGGAATACGGCTGATCGTGGCGACGCCGTGATAGCCCTTTTGCCCGCATACCGCCTGATGCTCGTATCCAAGATCGGCCAGCGCCTGCGCAGGAAACTTGCTCTCCTCGCACTTGATCTCTTGCAGGCACAGCACGTCGGGCGCCTCGGCAGCAAGATATTGTTCGATGATCGGCATGCGCAGGCGCGCCGAATTGATGTTCCAGGTGGCAACAGAAATCATGGCAAGCGACTTAGGGACCGGAACGGAAAAACGCCACCTTTCGCTTTCCTGTCGCATTCGGAGGCGATAGCGAGGCATCAAAGATATTCGGAAGGTTTATGATGAACGTGAAGCGCGCTTTTCTCCCGCTGTTGGTTGCCGCGTCGGCCTCGCTTGGCGGATGTGTGGTGGCGGGCGGCGACACTTACGCTTCGCCGCGTGTGGCCGCTCAGCCAGCGCCTGCACCCGTTCCGGCAAAAGCGAAAAACGTCATCCTGTTTATCGGCGATGGCATGGGCATCTCCACCATCACGGCCGCGCGCATCTATGCCGGGCAAAAGCGGGGCGAGACCGGCGAGGAGAACGTCCTGAGCTTTGAGAACTTCGACAATGTCGCGCTGGTAAAGACGTACAACACCAACGCGCAGGTGCCTGACAGCGCGGGTACGGCAACGGCGATGCATTCGGGGCAAAAGACCAAGATCGGCGTGCTGGGCGTAGGGCCGGGCGCCACGCGCGGGCAATGTGACAGCGCCAAGGCGAATGCGCTGCCGCTGCTGGGTGAGGAAGTGAAGCGCCGCGGTCTGGCTCTCGGCATTGTCTCCACCGCGCGCATCACCCATGCAACGCCTGCCAGCGTCTATGCCCGCAGCGCGGATCGCAACTGGGAAGCGGACGGATCGATGCCTGCAGAAGAGCGCGCAAAGGGGTGCGAGGACATCGCAACCCAACTGGTGAATGCTGATTGGGACGTGGCGATAGGCGGCGGCAAGCGGGCCTTTTTCGGCCAGGACCAAGGGGGGCGCCGCAGCGATGCAGACGCCGATCTGGTCGCGGCATGGACTGACCGAACAGGTGGCGCGTATGTCGAGGACAAGGCTGCACTGGCGTCGGCTCCGATGGACAAGCCTGTGCTGGGTCTCTTCAACTCCAGCCACATGGACTACATGGCCGATCCCGAGCGGGATGCGAAAGAGCCCACGCTGACTGAAATGACGCAGGCGGCGATTACGCGCCTCAAGTCCGATCCGGATGGCTATTATCTCATGGTGGAGAGCGGGCGGATCGACCATGCGCACCATGATGGCCGCGCGGGCTATGCGCTGGAGGAGACGGTCGAGTTTGCAAACGCGATCCAGTACGCGATTGACAACACCGATCCGGCGGACACCCTGATCATGGTGACAGCCGATCACAGCCATGTCTTCACCATCGCTGGATATCCTAGGCGCGGAAACGATATCCTCGGTCTCGTCGTGCCTCCCGCAGGGGATATCTCGAACACCGAAGAGCCGGTGCCCGCCAATGACGGTAAGCCCTACACCACGCTTGGCTATGGCAACGGCCCCGGCTCCATCGCCGGTAAGGATCCGCGCCCTGATCCCGAAACGGGTCTGCAGGCGCGCCAGCAGTCGACCATTCCACTAGGCAGTGAAACGCATGGCGGCGAGGATGTCGCGCTTTATGCGCAGGGGCCGGGCGGCGAACAGGTGAATGGCGTGATCGAGCAGAACCTGATCTATGACTTCATCCGCAAGGCGTTTGGCTGGGGGGAGTAGGGGGTTCGGTTCGCATGCCGGATGGCGCGTGCCATCAGGGCCCGAAACACAAAAAACCCCTGTCCCGGGGGCGATGGGACAGGGGCTCCATGTTAGCGTTCGTCACGCTTGTACAAAACGGCTCTTGTACGAAAGAAAGGGCAACAGGGGGGAAACCCTCCTTCGACCGCCTTGTTCAGTCTAAATAGCTGCGATTGGCTTTCGCCTCAATGAACGCAGTCCTACGTTTGTCGTATCCATACAACTTTTCGCCGGTGAGCCGTTCACTTCGGGCGACGAGACGACCGCCTTGGGTCACGAAACTTGAACGTGCTCTCCGCAATCGAAACGCCATAGCGGTGATTCGACAATCGGACGGTTGTCCGGTGATTCTGTGCATCCTGAGCGACCCAGTGTGTCAGTTGCAGCCCGCCCGGCGCGCGCGGATTGCTGACGAAAATCAGGTTGATCGCGCCATATTCGGGCTTCTTGGGGTCTTCGACCATAATGCTCAGAACTTCGGAGCTGCCGGTCGGGATCAGGGTGCCATACCGTTTTACATCGCGATTCGGATCAAGCAGCGCGCCAAGGGGCGAATTCTGGATCGGCCAGCGTTCCACCTGACTGACTTCGTAATCGACCATATAGAGCGACTTGCCGTTCGAGACGACGAGCAGATCGGCATCCTTGCCGTAGTCAAAGCGAATCTTGCCCGGCCGTTTCAGTGTGAGCACGCCGCGCGCAGTGTTGCCCTGACGGTCTGTCTGGGTGAAGTCGGCGCGCATTGTCGAGATACCGCGCAGCGCCTTTACCGCGCGGTCGAGATCGCTGGCTTGGGTCTGCGCCTGCACCGGAGCGGGTGCTGTCATCAGCATTGCGGCGGGCAAACTGGCCGCACCAACAGCAAAAAGCCCGCCAGCAATCATACCAGCGGGGCTTTTGCGAATTTTAGAATGTTTCGTCATCATGCCTGCCGCTTTGTCAGTCGGGGCTTGAATAACGGCTGAATTGCAGGTGCGCATCAAGAACGGCCAAAAATTGCGGCCCAGAACCTCGAAAACGAGGCTTACTTGATTTTCGCTTCCTTGAATTCGACGTGCTTCTTGGCGACCGGATCGTATTTGCGGAACACCATCTTTTCGGTGATGTTGCGCGGGTTCTTTTTGGTCGTGTAGTAAAAGCCCGTGCCCTCGGTCGAGACGAGCTTGATCTTGACGGTTGCGGGCTTCGCCATGGCGGTTTCCTAAGATCGTGTGGTGGGCCGGAGCCTTTTCGGCTGGGCGACCCAAAATAAAACGGGCGGCGCGCGCAGAAAACTCTGGGGCACCGCCTTTGGAGCGCAGCGCTTGATCGATTCCCGGGTAAAAGTCAAGCGATGTCACGCCCTACCAGTCCGATCCGCTGACCTTGCCGCGATTGGCCTTCACCGCCCCGCGCGCTTTCTTCGATTTCAGCCGCTTGGTCTTGCCGATGCGGTTCACCCGGCTCTTTGCGCGTTTCTTGGGCTGGCGGTGCGCGGCTTCGAGCATGTCTTCCAGCTTTGCCCGCGCCGCCTGCCGGTTCGCATCCTGCGTCCGGTGTTCGCGCGCTGTGATGAGCAGATCGCCGCCGACTGTAAGTTTCGACCCCGCAATCTCGCGCAATCTCGCAAAGACCGGCGGCGGCAGTCGCAGCGCATAGATATTGACGCGCAGCTGAACCTCGGTCGCGACCTTGTTGGCGTTCTGCCCGCCGGGGCCAGAGCCTGCGAGAAAGCTCTCCTCAGCCAGCGCATGCGCACGGTCGAGAAGGCTATTCTCCATCGTTCTCGGATGTTTCCGCAGGCATATCGGCGCTCACACCCAAAGCGACAAAATCCGCAGGCAGAGGGGCGTGCGCCATAATAGCGGGCTTGTCCCCGCGCGTGATTATGAGGCTTTCGGCGTGGAGCATGGTGCGGTTCGCACCTCCCATTTTACCTTTGGCGCCTCGCTGCTCCTCTGACCCGTAAACCGGATCGCCGAGCAGCGGCGCACCCAGTCCCTTGAGCGCGTGGACCCGCAATTGGTGCGTGCGGCCCGTTTCGGGGCGAAAGCGGATGACCGAGTGCGCGCCCAACGTCTCGACCAGTTCCCAGTGCGATACCGCCAGTTTGCCCTTTTTGGCCGCGATCATCCGCCAGCCCTTTGCCTCGGAGCTGATCTTGGCCAGCGAAAGCCGGATCACGCCTGATCCGGTTTCGGCCTGCTCACCCTGCAAAAGCCCGGCCATCACCGCGATATAGCTTTTGGTGACCAGCCGTTCTTCAAAGGCGCGGTTAAACCGTTTCAAAGCCTTGGGATTGCGCGCCAGAAGCAGGCATCCGCTGGTGTCGGTATCGAGCCTGTGGACCGGAACGGGCGGGCGCTGAAAGCCGAGTTTGAGCGCGTCCAGATGGTCCTCAAGGCTGGGTCCGCCGCGACGCGGGCGCTCAATCGGAAGACCGGCGGGTTTGTTTATGACGAGCGCTTCGCCGTCTTCGAACAGGATCGGGATGTCTGTCATCACAGCTGTCCCGCTGCATCGGTTCGTCGCATGCGGGGAACGCTTGACACACCTGACACACTGTCCAGAGCCCAAAAAACTGCGGCCTCATCAGCGGGTGCGATAAACCAAGGGAGGCGGGCCGGTTGGGCGGATGAAAGCGGGGTGATCGTCATATCTGGTCTTGTCTCACAGGTGTGAACAGTAGGAAAGCATTGCGGGTAGCGGGTGCGCAAATGGGCTGGCTATTAAACCAGCCTTTAAATCAGCGCCTAAATCAATCGGGCCTCAAACAGGCCGCGCACCGCATTGCCCAGCAAAAACCCGTCAGCCAGATCATCCAGCGTCAATTCCGCCTCGCGCGCGCGGCCTTTTTCCATGAGAAAGGCGCGCAGCACGCCGGGCAGCAGGCCCAGCGTGGTGGGCGGGGTCAGCAGTTGATCGCCGCGTTCGACAAAGATATTGGTCCACGCGCCTTCGGTCACCAATCCATCGCTGCGCACCAGAATGGCTTCGCCCGCATCCATTGTGCGGGCCGCTGTGACAGCGTCTTCGTAAAAGCCCCGGTCAGAGGTCTTGTGCGCCAGCCGCCAGTCGGACGGGTCAAGCGGGTGGGGCAGCGCGACCGCGTTCACCGGCCCTTCAAATGGGGCAGGCAGCGGGCCGGTTTCCAGCGCGGTCGCTCCGCTGCGCGCGGCGAGCAGGCGGACTTTCGAAGGCGCTTCGAGCTCGAAACACAGCGCGTGGATCTGGTTGCGCGTGGCATGGCGATCAAATTCATGGCCAAGCGCCGCCGCACTGCGCTTCATGCGTTCCAGATGCAGTTCCAGCAGGGCGATCCCGTTTTCCGGATCGAACGCCATGGTTTCAATGAGGTCACATGCCGGAGCGCAATTCGCAGGCGAGGACGCGCGCGCAAAGCCAGCCTTTACCTCGCATTCGCGCCGTTCCTCCATCGCGTCGCTATCCGCCACAATCGCTGATCCCACGCCCAGAACCGCGCTGCCCTGACCATTTTCAATCGGGGTCAGCCGCAATGTCCGGATCGCGACATTAAACGCCGCCGAACCGTCTGCGCCAATCCTGCCAATCGCGCCGCAATAGGCTCCGCGTGCATCACGCTCCACTTCGTTGATCAGCTCCATCGCGCGGATTTTGGGCGCGCCGGTGATTGAGCCACACGGAAACAGTGCGCGGACCAGATCCATCGCGCCTTTGCCCGGTGCCAGCCGTGCGCGAACGGTCGAAACCATCTGGTGCACGGTGGGATAACTCTCCACCGCAAACGGCGCATCCACTTCAACACTGCCCGGCACAGCCACACGGGACAGATCATTGCGCATCAGATCAACGATCATCAGGTTTTCCGCCCGGTCCTTGACCGATCCGCGCAATTCCTGCGCCAAAGCGGCATCCGCACCGGGATCATCTGAACGCGGGCGGGTGCCTTTCATCGGCTTTACTTTGGCGGCATCATTCTGCGCCGAAACGAACAGTTCGGGCGAGAGGCTCAAGAGCCAGTGTGAGCCGTCAAATACGATCCCGCCATATCCTGCCTGCGCGCTGGAGCGCAGCTGCGCATACAGCGCCACCGGATCGCCCCGATATGATCCGGCCAGCGGATAAGTGAGGTTCGCCTGATAAATGTCGCCTGCATGGATTGCCTTGCGCAAAGCGGCAAAGGCGGCGTTGTATCCGCCCGGCGAAAGCTGCGGTTCAAGCGGGCCGATGCTGGCGCGGCTAGTCTGGTGACCGCTATCCGCGCGCGTCGCCAGCCAGCCGGGCACCTGGTCTGCCGCAATCCGTTCCGGCTCGCCGTCAAACAGCCCCAGCCACACAAGCGGCCCCGCAGCCCCTGTGCGCGCATCGGCGAGGGCGGCCAGTTTCGGCTCCAGCGCAAGGCCTGCTTCATAGGCGATATAGCCAGCGAGCTGCGCGCCGGACGCGTCCTGCGCGGCCTGTGCCTCGGTTAGGGTCCGCTCCACATCGCGCGGCTGATAGGCGGCGAATACCTTGCTCGGCGCTTCGTAAAGGAGCGCATCTGCGGCCCTATTGGCTTCCGGGCTGGTAGGCTCACTGGTATGCGCATTGGCAGGCCCGCCTTGACGGGCATCATCAAGCAAAATGAACGGCATTGGCTGACCCATATTCCCCACTTAGCCCATCACGCTGCCAAGTCGAGAGTTGACCGCTCTGCATCGGCTGATGCATCCCGGCGCAAAGCGAAAAAAGGGACAGCGGTGCAATGAGCGATATCTTTCTGGGGCTGGGTGGCAATGGCGAAAATCAGAGCCTCGCGCTGAGTCGGGCGAACCGTCACGGGCTGATTGCGGGCGCGACCGGTACGGGTAAGACGGTGACGTTGCAGGGGCTGGCGGAGAGCTTTTCCGCCAATGGCGTGCCGGTGTTCGTGGCTGATGTGAAGGGCGACCTGTCCGGCATCGCCATGCCCGGATCGCCCACCTTCAAACATGCCGACAAGCTGGAAGGGCGCGCGGCGGAATTGGGCATGGATGATTATGCCTATTCGGACAATCCGGTGGTTTTCTGGGATCTCTATGGCGAACAGGGCCACCCGATCCGCACCACGATCTCTGAAATGGGGCCGCTGCTGCTGTCCCGCCTCCTCGACCTAAACGATACGCAGGAAGGCGTGCTGCAAATCGTCTTTCGCCATGCCGATGATAACGGGCTGCTGTTGCTCGACTTCGGCGATTTGCAGAGCATGCTGCAATGGGCGAACGAGAATGCGTCGGAACTCTCGGGCAAGTATGGCAATGTCTCGAAGCAATCGGTCGGCGCGATCCAGCGGCAATTGCTGTCTTTCGAGGCGCAAGGCGCGGACTATTTCTTTGGTGAGCCCGCGCTGGAGATCGACGATTTCCTTAAGACCGACGAGACCGGGCGCGGCTATGTGAATGTGCTGGCGGCGGACAAGCTGATGCGCAGTCCCAAGCTTTACGCAACGTTCCTGCTGTGGCTGCTGGCCGAGTTGTTTGAAAGCCTGCCCGAAGTGGGTGATCCGGAAAAGCCCAGCCTCGTCTTCTTCTTTGATGAAGCACATTTGCTGTTCGATGACGCGCCCAAGGCTTTGCAGGACAAGATCGAGCAGGTTGTGCGCCTGATCCGGTCCAAGGGCGTGGGCGTCTTCTTCGTCACCCAGAACCCGATCGACATTCCCGAGGAAGTCGCAGGCCAGCTCGGCAACCGCGTGCAGCATGCCCTGCGCGCGTTTACCAAACGGGATCAGCGCGCGATCAAGGCGGCGGCAGAAACGTTTCGCATCAATGAGCAACTGGATGTCGAAGAAGCGATCACGGAGCTGAAAGTGGGTGAGGCGCTGGTCTCCACCCTTGATGAGGAAGGCGCGCCCACCATCGTTCAGCGCACCTTGATAAAGCCGCCGCGCTCGCGCCTTGGCCCGGTCAATGCCAAGGAGCGCGCGATCATCCAGTCGGTCAGCCCGTTTGACGGCAAATATGACGAGGCGATCGACCGCGAAAGCGCGGAGGAAATGCTGCTCGCCAAGGCGCAGGACGCGGTCGAAACCGCCGAGGAAGTCGCGGAAAAAGGCGAGGAGGAAGTGCGCAAGCGTCCGCGCAAGACAAAGTCGATCTGGGAAAAGGCGATATCGCGCGGAACCAAGGTCGCAGCTGGTGGCATGGCGGGCGCAGCGGCAGCGGCGGTGCTGGGCAAGAAGAGCCGGGCAAACCCGATGGCGAGCGGCCTGACATCAGCGGCGGGCTCTATCGCGACCGATCTTGCCGGGCCTGTTGCGGGGCGCTTTGTGCGCAACCTGATCGGCGGATTGATGCGCTAGGCAGACGGTTGGACGGGCCTTAGGCGGGAAACCTGATTTCGGCGCGCAGGCCTGTCACGTTTCCGTTCTCGGCCCCATTCCCTGTGCGGTTTTTCAGAACCAGCTCACCATCATGCGCCACGGCAATCGCACGCGCGAGTGTAAGGCCCAACCCGGTGCCGCCCGTCGCCCTGTTGCGTGAGCTTTCGCCTCTGGTGAACGGTTCGAACATGTCCGCTATCCGGTCTTCGGCGATGCCCGGACCGTCATCATCCACGCGCAGCACGATCACGCGGCCCCCCCCGGTTTCGTCCAGAAAGAGCGAGACCCGCGCCACCCCGCCATAGCGCACCGCATTGCTGACCAGATTGCGCAGCGCGCGTTTCAGCCATGTCTCCTCAACGCGCGCGACGATGCGTGATGCACTAGTGGATTCCAGCGTCACCGGTTCGCCCAGATCCTCGAACTCCTCGGCCACACCATCAACCAGTGCGCCCAGATCCACGGCTTCTGCCCCGCCCGATGCGGACCTGGAGCGGCCGATGCGCGCCAGCGAGAGAATGTCGTCGAGCGTGCGGGTGATATCCTCGATTGAGTCGGCCATGCGCGCGCGCTGCGCCTCGTCCGGCACACTTTCGATCCGCACGCGCAAGGCGGCCAGCGGGGTCTTCAGGTCATGACCGATGGCGCCCAGCATCACGTCCTTTTCATCCAGCATCGCCGCGATCCGCGCTTCCATCGCGTTATGCGCGGCAATCAGCCGGCGGATATCGCTCGGCCCGCTTTCCTCCAGGCGCACTGCCGTCTCCGGAGCTTTGGAAAAGTCGCTGACCCGCTCCGTCAGGACAGCCAGAGGCCGCGTCAAGCGGCGCAGCACCAGATACAGGAGGGTCAGCAAAACCACGAAGATAAACAGCGTCTGCCCAAGGATCAGCGCCGGACCCCCGCGTTCGCGGCGCGGTTCGGGCAGGCGCACGGTAAACCAGCCCGAACCGTCCGCTCGCTCGATCGCCGCGATCACGAGTGTGCGCCTTTCCCAGTTCATCAAGGGCGGGCCGGGCGTCTCCTCCATCACTGCGCGAACATAGCTGTCCTCACCCGCCAAGCGCCGGGTGATCTGGATCGCGCCCGTCGCCACTTCCTGATTGTCCAGCAACGTCTTCAACGCTTCCTCATAGTGGCCCAGCCGGGTTTCCGAGGCGAGAACGGGCGATGTGTCGGTGCGTTGAAAGCTGAGGCGCAAGATGCGGCCAAACGGCACTCTGGTGCCGGGCCGCAAATCTTCAATCGCCGGAGGATTACCCGGTGAACCGGGCAGGGGAAGGGCATTTTCGGCGAAGAGCCTCATCTGCCTTTCCTGACGTTCGGCTGGAGAAAGCCGACCCTCTCCCAGCCTCTCACTCAGCCTCTCACCCCGCCTCTCTCTGCGCTGGGCCTGACGCATGCGTCTCGCGGCGTCGCTGTCACGGCCCGCTGTTTCCGCGATCAGGCGAAAGGCGATCGAGTTGATAATGCTCGCATCGCGCCGCTGCTCACCCGCCCGATAGAGCGTGATGGCGGCAAAGACCTGCGCCGCCATCAAGCCGATAGCGAGCACCAGCGTGACCTGACCCAAAAGGCTCTTTGGCAGAATGCTTTTAGGCAGCAGGCGTTTCATACAGTCGCGGACGAACCCGGGCTGGCGCGTTTCACTTGCGCGGAGAAGCGATAGCCGCCGCCGCGCACCGTCTGGATATATTGCGGGTTGCGGCTGTCCAGTTCCACTTTGCGGCGCAGGCGGCTGACCTGATTATCGACCGCGCGATCAAACAGATGCGCCGTGCGGCCCTGCACCATGTCGAGCAGACGGTCCCGGTCAAGCACCTGGCGCGGATTGTCGAGAAAGGCGCGCAGCAGGCGGAACTCAGCGGTCGAGATCGGGATCGTGACGCCTTCGGGATCGGTCAGCTTGCGTTTCAGCGGGTCCAGCAGCCACCCTTCAAAGGCATAATGCCAGTCCTGTGTTGATGCATCGGGCGCGGTGCCGCGCGCGACCCGGCGCAGCACAGTGCGGATGCGGGCCACCAATTCGCGCGGTTCAAACGGTTTGAGGATGTAATCATCCGCGCCCAGCTCCAGCCCGACAATGCGGTCCATCGCTTCGGTTTTTGCAGTCAGAAAAATGACCGGCAGACTGCGCGTTTCAACCAGATGGCGGCACAGCGAAAGCCCGTCTTCTCCCGGCATCATGATGTCGAGCAGGACGATGTCAGGCAGATTTGCAGAACCGCCATCCGCCTCGGCCAGAAAATTGCGCGCGCTCGTGGCGCTGTCCGCCTGTTTCACGGCGAAGCCCTGGCCTGTCAGATATTCCGCCAGCGGTTCCCGCAGGGTCGCCTCGTCATCGACCAGCAGGATGCGGGTTACGGTTTGATCGGGTGTGCTGGTGTTGCTCATGTCGCTCATGCAGGTTCTCTTCGAAAGCTCTCTTCACGCGATAGCAGGGTCGGAGGGTAACATAGGGCCGACCCGGGGCGCATGTCTTGAAGAACATGCGGGCCGGGTCGGCAAATTGCTCGCTTGGTCAGTCGCCTTATGAGCCTGCGCCCCTTTGACCGCGGCGACCTTTGCGCACTTCCTTGGCAGCTTCGCGTTCATCGGCGGTGATCGTGCCGGAACTGTCCGTATCAAGGCGGGCAAAGCGCGTGTCGAGGGCGGCGTCGAATTCGGCGCGGCTGATGGCCTGATCGTTGTTGGTGTCAGCCCGGCGCATCATCCGCTCGCCACCACCACGGCGGCCTTTGCGGCGTTCACCGCGCATCCCTTTCGCGGCTTCCATCTCGGCCTGGGTCAGCCCGCCGCTTCCGTCCGTATCAAGCTTTGCGAACATTTCGGATTGGCGGGTGGCTTGGCGCTCGGCGCGTCTGGTGGCGCGTTCGGCATTGCGTGCTTCGCGGGCGGCGGTCATTTCTTCGGGTGTGACCTCGCCGTTGCCATCGGCATCGGCCTCCGCAAAGCGCTGTTGCTTGCGCGCTTCGCGGTCTGCGGCGGTGATCGAGCCATCGCCATCGGCGTCCATCATGGCAAAGCGCTCGGCGCTTTGGGCCTTGGCTTCCTCGAGCGTGATGATGCCGTCACCATCAGTGTCGGCGCGTTCCATTCCCTTGGCCATCATCATGGCGCCGCCATGTCCGCCGGGGCCACCCTCGTGATGTTTGGCAACGGCAATGCCTGCTCCGCCAAGGGCAAGGGCGCTGACAGCAGCGGCGGCGATGAGTGTTTTCTTGCGCATGTTTCGTATCTCCAAATCGGGGTCTCCACATTGTTGAACCTGTGGGCAGGATTGCCGGTGGGTAACAATGTGAAGAGCTACGGCGAGCGCATCTGGCTTTCATGTGCGTGTTCCGGGACCGGTGAGGCTTCGCCAGGGGAAACGAAGCCCGCAAGGGTAGGGGACCCTTTGGTAAGGGGCGGTCCCGGCCTTTGCACATTACAGCCAGAGGAGCTTTTGGCCTGAGGCCTTTAAGGGCCTGAAACCTTTGGGGAGCATCCTGAGGACGCCCGCCGCAACTCACATTGGCCCTTCTAGAGGGGCTGTGTCGCAGGATTATCCCCGATCAGGCCCAAATTGTCGCAACTTGTATCGGCCTGACAGACCGGTTCATGGCGGCGAAAGTCCAGGGGCAAGGCGCAGCCTAGCGCGGCCGCATTTGCGTCCCTTCCCCTGCGGTGATGAAGATTGCCGTCGCATGGTCCTCAATATCGGCGATATGCCACACGCCCGGCGGGTTGATGGCATATTCGCCCGCCTTCAGCGTGATCTGGCTGCGTGTGCCGTCCGGCGTTTCCTGAGTCAGGACCATTGATCCCTCCGTACAGATGACGACCTCGGACCCTTTGGGATGCATTTCCCATGTGGACCAACCTTCACTGAAGGTGTGCATGGAGACAAGTCGCCCCTCTGCCCCGTCCGAGCCGTGCCGCGCGCCGTATTCCTCGTACCATTCAAGGCCGTTGAAGGGCGGCTGGGGGACAGATGTCGCGCCCAGCCCCAGATGCAGGAAAGCCTCGTCCAGCCTTTGTCCGCGATTGACGGGCGGGGTCATGAGTCAGGATCGACCATGCAGAACACGGTCAGCTTGTTGCCGTCGGGATCGCGAAAGTACCCTGCGTAAAAGCCATCCTCGCCGCGCGGGCCGGGTGCGCCTTCGTCGCTGCCGCCCTGTGCCATCGCGGTTTCATAGACCGCTTTCACCATGTCCGGCCCGTCCGCTTCCAGTGCGACCATCATGCCATTGCCCACGCTGGCGGGCTTTTCATCGAAGGGCTTTGTCGCGGCAATACCGGGCGCGCCGCCGACTTCGCCCCATGCGATGAAGGTGTCGAATTCCATCATCCGGCCCACGCCGAAATGCTTCGTCACCGCATCATAGAATGCGGCTGCGCGGGGCAGGTCATTGGTTCCAAGCGTAACGTAGCCGATCATTGCGTTTCTCCCTCATGCGACTCGGTATAAGCAGAACATTACGGGAACAAGCGGGTTGGCGCAATTGGATTATGTGATCGCTAAGGCTAAAGCGCCGCGGTCTCCCGCTCGACCCAGGCACGATCTTCGCCTTCGAGTTGCGGCACCAGCAGCGCGCGGACCTTTTCGTGATAGCGGTCCACCCACGCCACTTCGGCTTGCGTCAGCAGCGATTTTTCAATCAGGCGGCGGTCCAGCGGCACGAATGTGAGCGTTTCAAAGCCGAGATAGCGCCCTTCTGCACCGTCTGTGTCCTGTTCAGCGATAAGCACCAGATTTTCGATCCGGATGCCGAATGCGTCCGGCTTGTAATAGCCCGGCTCGTTTGAGCAGATCATGCCGGCAAACAGCTCCTGACTGGTGCCCGCCTGCCCGCCACCCGGCTTTGCGATGCGTTGCGGCCCTTCATGCACACCGAGGAAGCTGCCCACGCCGTGGCCGGTGCCATGCGCGTAATCGACGCCGGCTTCCCACAGATATTGCCGCGCAAGAACGTCCAGCTGGCCGCCGCATGTCCCTTGCGGAAAGCGCGCGCAGGCAAGCTGGATATGCCCTTTGAGCACGCGGGTGTTGCGGTCTTTCATCTCCGCCGTGGGCGCGCTGCCTTCGGGGGTGTCGATCCACACCGTGCGGGTGATATCGGTTGTTCCGGCGGGATATTGGCCGCCGGAATCGACCAGATAGATCGAGCCCGGCGGGATGGTGATGTTGCTCTCTTCATCCACGCGGTAATGCGGCAGCGCGGCGTGTCCGGCGGCGGCAGAGATCGTATCAAAGCTGGTGTCGCGCAAATCGCCATGTTCGCGGCGGAAGCCTTCCAGCTTGGCCGCAGCGGTCAGCTCATCGACTTCGCCGGTGGGCGCGGTCATTTCCAGCCAGCGCAGGAAGCGCGCAACCGCCGCGCCATCGCGCGCCTGTGCATCGCGGTGACCCTGAATCTCGGTTGGGTTCTTGATCGCCTTGGCAAGGATGGTCGGGTCCTGCTTGAAGGTGAAGGAGGCCCCGCCTGCACGTAAACCTTGCGCAATGCCGACCACGCCAAATTCGGGATCAACGCTGACTTTCTTGCCCGAATATTCGCCGAGCGCGCCGGTGAATTCATCGCGGCCACGGATCGTCACGGCATTGCCCAGATGCTGGGTCAGTTCAGGCGTGATCTTCTCTGGCGCGATGAACAGTTCCGCGCGGCCATCGGCATGGGCGATCACATAAGACAGCGCGACCGGCGTGTGGCTGACATCTTCCCCGCGAATGTTCAGCAGCCATGCAATCGAATCGAGCGCGGGGATCACCACCGAATCCAGCCCCTCGGCGGTCAGCCAGTCCGCGATCTGTGCGCGCTTTTCTGCCGAGCTTTGCCCGGCGAGCTCTTCATTATGGACCAGAGCCGTCGCGTTCGAGGGGGAGGGCTGATCGGCCCACACCGCATCGAGCGGGTTGCTGTCAGCAGGCACCATGCTGATCCCGGCAGGCTCAACCACGGCCTCCAGCGCGGCGACCCAGTTCCATGTGTGCAGCCATGGATCATAGGCAATCTTTGCGCCTTGCTGCGCGACCTCTTTCAACCAGTCGCCCAAAGTGTCCGACGGGATCGAGCGGTAGGCGAAGAGCTTCTCATCCACCTGTTCGCGCACTTGCACGGTATAGCGGCCATCCACAAAAATCGCTGCATGATCCAGTGTGACCGCCGCAAATCCCGCAGACCCGCCAAACCCTGTCAGCCATGAGAGCCGCTGAGCATATTCGCCGACATATTCGCTCATATGCTCATCCGAAATCGGGATGATAAAGCCGCCCAGCCCGCGCCGTTTCAACTCCTCACGCAAGGCGGCAAGGCGGGCTTCATGTGTTTGCATCAGCATTTGTTTGATCCTCGGTTGGCGTCTCGCTGCCCCTGCGCTGTCTACGGGCTGCCCATGCCATTGCGGCGGGCGGCGAAGTGTGGCTACAAGCCCTACACATAGCCCCGGATGCGCGCGCTTTCCACCCGCGTCGCGATCAGCCAGTTGGAAAGGACACAACTGTCATGACCCCACTCTCGAAAATCCGCAGCCTCGCTCTTACATGCGCGGCTGCTGTTGCCCTTGCTCCGGTCGGCGCAGTGCAGGCTGATAATCATAAGGAAATGAAAAGCGTGGACGCTCAAACGTCGGTTCCCACTACTCCGCCAACCACAGCTCCGGTCGCGAAGAAGGTGCCGCACACCTATTCGCATCACGGGATCACCATCGAAGACCCGTATGACTGGTTGTATGACAAATCCTATCCCACCGTCGATGATGAAGATGTGCTGGATTACGTAAAGGCGGAGAATGCCTGGTTTGAGGCGAACATGGCCGCGCAGGAAGCCCAGACCGAGGCGCTGTTCAAGGAGATGCGCGCCCGGATCAAGGAGGATGACAGCACTGTGCCGCAGCGCATGGGCGAGTATCTGTACTGGTCCGAATTCGAGGAAGGCGCGCAATATCGCAAGCATTACCGCAAGCCCCTGGATGCGGCTGTCGATGCAAAAGGCGATTTGATCCTCGACGAAAACGAGCTGGCCGAGGGGCTCGAATATTTCCGCCTCGGTGCGCTCTCGATCAGCAAGAATGGCCGTTTCATGGCCTATTCGACCGACACCAACGGGTCCGAACGCTATACCGCGCGGATCAAGGACTTGCAGACCGGCGAACTGCTGCCTGACGAGATCACCGACCTGCGCAGCGGACTGACATGGGTCGCGGGGGATACAGCGCTCGTCTATGGTCCCTCAACCGAGGAATGGCGCACGCTTGAGGCAAAGCTCCACGTCATCGGCACGCCGACCGAAGACGATGTGACGCTCTATAAGGAAGATGACCAGAGCTTCAGCGTCGGCTTTGGTCTGTCCGCGCAGGACGATTATCTGATTATTGCGACGGGCGATAACGAAACGAGCGAAGTGCGCTTTGTCTCCGCCGCCGATCCGACCGGCGAACTCACTCTGATCCGCCCGCGCCAAAAGGGTGTCGAATACAATGTCGATATCAGAGAAGGCGAATTGTGGGTGTGGACCAATGATGACCACATCAATTTCCGCCTCGCCAAGGCTGATCTGGCCACGCCGGGCGAATGGAACACGGTGCTTGCCGGATCGAACGAGTTCTACCTGACCGACTTTGACCTGTTTGAAGGGTTTCTCGTCACAGAAGGCCGCCTGAACGGTTTGGACCAGATCCAGATTCGCACGTATGACGATCCCACTGCGGCCAAGCCCATCGCCTTTCCCGAGGCAAGCTATTCAGCGGGGCTCTCCAACAATCCCGAATATGACCAGACCGCGCTGCGGCTCGCCTATGAAAGCATGATCACGCCGGATTCGGTCTATGATTACGATGTCGCGTCGGCTTCCCTCAAATTGCTCAAGCAGCAGGAAATCCCGAGCGGCTATGACGCCACCCAATATGTGACACAGCGGCTGGAGATCGAAGCGCGCGACGGCACGATGGTTCCGGTCAGTGTGGTGATGCGCAAGGATCGCGAGGCCTTGCTGGAGAAGGCCGGGATTGCAGGGCCAGGCCCGCTGCACCTCTATGCTTACGGCGCCTATGGCTATGCCGTGCCGCCCGGATTTTCGACCACCCGGCTCAGCCTCATTGATCGCGGCTTTGCCTATGGCATCGCGCATATTCGCGGCGGCGATGATCTGGGGCGGCGCTGGTATCTTCAGGGCAAGCTGTATGAGCGCACCAACACGTTCAACGATTTCGTCGATGTGGGTCGCGGGCTGATCGCCAAGTGCTACACCGCAGAGGGCATGGTCACCGCGAGTGGCGGCTCGGCTGGCGGCGAGCTGATGGGCGCAATCGTCAATCAAGACCCCTCGCAATATGGCGCAATCGTCAGCCATGTGCCGTTTGTCGATGTGCTGAACACGATGCTGAACAAGGATCTGCCGCTGACGCCGGGCGAATGGCAGGAATGGGGCAACCCTCTGACAAGCAAGCAGGCCTTCGCCTATATCCTGAGCTACTCGCCCTATGATCAGGTCAAGGCCCAGGATTATCCGCCGATGCTGGTCACCGCCGGTCTGAACGATCCGCGCGTCACCTATTGGGAGCCTGCCAAATGGGTCGCCAAGCTGCGCGATACCAAGACCGACGACAACATCCTGCTGATGAAGACCAATATGGGCGCAGGCCATGGCGGCAAATCGGGCCGCTGGAACTCGCTGTTTGAAACGGCGGAAGAATTCAGCTTCATCCTGTGGCAGATGGGGATGAGTCACACCGTTGAAGCGGGCGAGGGTGAGTGACAGCGGGGGAGAGCGCCCGCTTTACCCGCACCTTTACCGCCGAGCCGCATCACATTGACGAGCTGGGCCATGTGAACAATGCGGTGTGGGTGCAGTGGATTCAGGATCTGGCCACCGCGCATTGGGATGCCGCCGCGCGGCCAGCGGATCATGCGGCGTTCTTCTGGGTCGTGATCCGGCACGAGATTGATTATCGCGGCAATATTGCGGCGGGCGAGCGCGCGCATGGCACCACCTTTATCGACGGTCCGCCGCGCGGGGCAAAGTCAGTGCGCGTGGTCGAATTTGTCGACGCGGCGGGCAAGCCGCTGGTCTCGGCGCGCACCACATGGGCGATGCTGGACCGGACAACACAGCGCCTTGCCCGGGTGCGGGCCGAAGTGATCGCGCCGTTCGTGCCCGAGAGTTGTCGGGCCAGACGGGCGAAGTCAGGCGACCCGATTGGAGCGGTTCGCCCTCGTCTGCGGTGCTGCTGCCCTGGGACGCGGAAAGACGGTCAGCCGTTCATACATCATCCGGTTGCGACCGGACTCCTTGGCTTCATACATCAGCTCATCGGCGCGCGCGTAAAGCTGGTCAAAGTCCATCATCGCATGGCCTGACCGAGGCACTTCGACCATGCCGACGCTGGCTGTGACCGGCATCTCAAGCCCTTCGACTTCGGTGGCGATCCGCAGCGGGATCGCGACTCTCAACGCTTCGGTGCGCTGCACGGTCTGCTGTCCGCGCAAGAGGACCACGAATTCTTCCCCGCCCAGCCGCGCGGCAACCAGATCGCGGTCATAATTGTTGCGCAGCACGTTGGCGCAAGCCACCAGCGCGGCATCGCCGACCTGATGGCCATGCGTGTCGTTCACCTGTTTGAACCGGTCGAGATCAATCAGCGCGAACGTATCAAAACCGCGCGCCAGAAACTCCTCAAACTGCGCCTCAAGCCCGCGCCGGTTGAGCAGGCCTGTCAGCGCATCGCGTTCTGACAATCGCTCCATCATGCGCGCTTCCGTCACCGCCGCATCGCGTTCGCGGCGGATGGCGAGGAAGCGGTCGGCAATCGCAAGGCTGATGACGACCACTTCCATTCCGGTCGCGATATACATTGTCTGATCCAGCGAGGATGGGCCGACATAGACACCGATCCCGCGTGCCATGCGATCAATCGAGGCAAGGATGATCGGCGTCCACGCCACCGCGATAAAGCAGGCGCTGCGGCTGCCCCGTCCCACCGCTTCGGCGATGGCGGCTGTGATGATGAGGATGACCGGAACAAAGGTGTAGAAATACAGCGCATCATCGACCGGCTGTGTCACATGCAATTGCAAAGCGAAGAAACCGGGCATGCAAATCGCCCAGATACCGGCTGCGATCGTCAGTTTACGCATGATTTCGGATTGCGCGCCGTCCTCCAGAAACTCGGCAAGGAACAGCGCCGACACCCCGACCCCGATTGCCCATGTCAATGGAGCAGCAACCGCAATCGTCGCCAGCGAGAATGTGGCAAAGACAGAGATCAGCCCGCCTGCAAACAGCACATATCCCATCATGGCCACGACCATGACAGCGTGGAGCAGCACGAAGCGTTCTCGCAGGACGAGGAAGAAACTGATGTCGAACAACAGCGGCAGCACCAGCATTCCGAGCACGATGGCCAGCGTGAGGACTTCGATCTGCGACCAGTCAGCCTCTTCAGACGAATGAGTCAGGCGCGCTTCGGTCAGCAGCGGGATGGAATGCGGCCGCTCGATCCGCACCAGCAGGGCTGCGGTCTGGTCAGTTATCTCGGGCAGGGCGAGCTGAAACACCGGGCCGGCGGCAAAGGGGCGGGCATCGGCTTCCTGCCATGTGCGCGTGCGCATCGTGCCGTCCTGGTCCAGAGCAGTGAAGGTGATGCTCTGGTGCCGGGCAATGCGGCTGAAGAAATAGCGCGGGAGTTTGTCCCCGGCCCAGCTGGCGCTTTCAAACCTGAGCCAGCCGACGGGATGGCTGGCCGTCCATCCCTCGTCCGAACAGACCCACAGACTTTCAGATGATGTGTCCGGGACCAGTGCCATTTGCGCGATGGAAACGTCCAGTCCGGTAGCCGCATGACACCGCGCGACATGGGTCTTGATCGCAATTGACGGCTCATGCGCGAGGGCTGGCTGGCCCCACAGGCTCAGCAACAGTCCCGCCAATATGACGAATAGGGGAAGGGGGCGCACGAAACCCATGGATGTCTATTAATGTGCAGCGGTTAGAATTCGCTTAAACTCGCAAGAGTTCTTCGTCCAAATTTTCGCCCGTCGCGTCTCGTAAAAATCTGTAAACCCGTAATTTTTATCATGATGTGATCTGGCGGGGTTGCATTGTCGAAACCCTGTGGCGTCCGGCGTCATTCTCTTGTCACAGACCCTGCCTAGCGCTCATCCAAGGCAAGGATCACTCCAACATCATGCAACCCTCTCTCAAACCCGCCCGCTGGATCAGCACGGCATTGCTCCTCGCATCGGCTTTAGTGCTGCACGGATGCAGCAATGGCCCGCGCACATCCATCCGCGCGGTGGGATCATCGACTGTCTATCCCTTTGCCAAACAGATTGCAGAGAGCTTTGCCCGCTCCAATCCCGACTACGACTCGCCGCTGATCGAACAGACTGGCACGGGCGGCGGGATGCAGCTGTTTTGCGATGGTCTGGGCGCGAACACGCCCGACATGGCAAATGCATCACGCCGGATGAAAGTCAGCGAATTCGACAAGTGTCAGGCCAACGGGGTCAAGGACATCATCGAATTGCAGGTTGGTCTGGACGGGATCGCCTTTGCCTCCGCATCGGGCGGGATCATGCTCGATCTGTCCCCGCGCATCGTCTACGAAGCGCTGGCCGCGCGCCCCTATGGCGGTGAACAGACGGCAAAGACATGGGCCGATGTGGACCCGTCTTTGCCCGACGAGCCGATCCTTGTTTACGGACCGCCCAGCTCATCAGGCACCCGCGATGCGCTGAAAGAACTGGTGCTGGAGGTCGGGTGTGACACCAATCCGGCGATGGAAGCGCTCAAGAAAACCGACGAGGATGAACATCAGGCCATCTGCACCGAAGTGCGATCGGATGGCGCCTATTCCGATCAGGGGGAACAGGACAATCTGATCGTCCAGAAAATCGAGGCCAATCCGCGCACCGTGGGTGTGTTCGGGTTCTCCTATCTCGATGAAAATGCAGAGAAAGTTCAGGGCCTGCCCATGAACGGGGTCGCTCCGACCTATGACAATATCGCCAGCTTTGCCTATCCCGGTGCGCGCCCGCTTTATGTCTATGTGAAGAAATCGCACATGCGCGCAATCCCCGGGCTGGACCTGTATCTTCAGGAATGGGTGAAGAACTGGACACGTGACGGCCAGCTTGCAAAGATCGGCCTTGTTGCGATGCCGGCAGACACAATGGCTGCGAACGCCGCCAAGGTGACCGAGCTGCTAACGATGACGCGCGCTGACCTGACGGGTGAGCCCAAGCCTGAGACTGCGCTCGCTCAAGGGGGCTGATTGCCCCGCCGCACCGCGCGCGTTAGGCTGCGGATATGAGCACGCGCAAGATTGACGGCTGGTTTGCCGCTGGCCTGATTGATGCCGACACCCGCGAACGCCTGACCGCTTACGAAGCACAGCACGCCCGCCCACTGGCGATCTGGGCGGTGTTCGGCATCGGTGCGCTGGCAATCGGGTTGGGCCTGATTTCGGTGGTCGCGGCCAATTGGGAGGATGTGCCCGGGCAAGTGCGCCTTGCCATCCACCTCGCCTTGATCGCGGCAATGCTGGGCGCGGTGCTGGCGCGGGAGAAAGCGCTGGCTGCTGCATCGCCTTGGGCGGTTGAGGCGCTGCTGTTTATCAGCGCAGCTCTGGGCCTGACCTTCTTTGGGCATCTGGGCCAAGTGTATCAGACCACCTCGCCCCTGTGGGAACCGCTGGCAATATGGCTTGCATTGTTTGCTCCGGCGATGCTGGTCTCGGGGCGCGGCTGGCCCGTGGCGGCCTTGCTGATTGGTGGTTCGATTTACTGCGTGTGGGAATACACCGACACGATGACGTCCTATCTGTCCGGCTCGTTCTGGGGGTCGAAGCCGGACAATCCGCCCTATCGCCTGACGGCTGTTGTTCATTCCCTGCCCGTATTTTTCGCGCCCCTCGCTGCGTTCATGAGAGCGCGCAGCACGCGGCCCGATTTCTGGCGGCGGCTGGAACAATTGGCGCTCACCTATGCTGTCGTCGGCGCGTCGATCATGGCGGCTTTCGCTGGTTTCAAGTCTACGAACGAGATCGAGTTGGGGATTCTTGGCGCGCAGAGCCAGATGATCCGCGCGATTATCGCCCTTGTCGCGGGCGGCGTGGTGGTGGCCGCACGGCCGGGTATTTCGGGCCAGATGTCCGGCGCGATCATCGCCGGATCGGGCACAACTATTGCGCTGTCTTACGCGATGAGCGGGGTCGATATCCTCGCCGCCGGACTGTTCATGGCGCTGTGGGGAGGGATCGCTGGCGCAGCGCTCAAGGCGAACTGGCGCGGCGTGTTCCAGCTTGCAGTGGCGGTGATCGCGGCGCGGCTTGTGATCCTGAGTTTCGAGCTGGCGAGCGACCTGCTGCTGAGCGGGTTTGGCCTGATTGTCTCGGGCGTGCTGATCCTCGCCATCGCATGGGGCGCATACCGGGTAAGCCGCGATTTCGCCCCTGAGGAGGAGGTGTGATGCAGACCATCGCGCGCCTTGTGGCGATCATGCTTGTGCCGCTTGTCGGTCTTGGTGCCTTGTGGGGGTGGAGCGATCATCTCAGCCGGCAGGGCACCGATTGGGAGGTCGAGATAGAAGGTTATGACCCGCGCGATCTGTTGCGCGGGCACTATGTCGAGTTCAGCTATGACTGGCCTGCATCCGAAGCGGACCGGACGGCGGTAAGGCCGTTTGATCCCAACCCGCAATTCCTGTGCTTCTATGGTGCGGCACCCAAACTTGATCGCGTGCGGAAAACAGATGATCCTGCCGAACAATCGCAATGCGAGCATCCCGCCAGAGCGGATCTTTCGGGGGTCTATGGCTCAAGCAGTCTGGCGCGAGGGCGGCTGTATGTCGGGCAGGACCGCGCAAAAGAGATCGAGCGGGAACTGCGCAACCGCGATCAGCGCGGAATTGTAACTGTTCGTCTGCGCGAGGATGGCGTCATGACCCCGCAGAGCATCAGGTTTCGCCCCCTGACGCCCGAAGAACTGGCCGCGCGTGACAATCTGGACGGTGATCCGATGGTCGAACAAGAAATGCCGTCAGACCAAACGGACGAATAGCGGGTCCAAACCCTAGAGCGGATTACCGTCGCGGTCGCGGAAGATTTCGCGGCGGCCCACATGGTTGGCAGGGCCGACAAGCCCTTCGCCTTCCATCCGCTCGATCCATTTGGCTGCGGTGTTGTAACCCACGCCCATCTGGCGTTGCAGCCAGCTTCCGCTCGCTTTCTGGTTCTCGATCACGATCTGGCAGGCCTGACGGTATTTGCGCTCTTCAGGGTTGTCGCTGGCGGTGAATTCATCCTCGAAATTCAGCCCGCCATCCTCGGGCTCCTCTGTGACCGCATCGACATATTCGGGTGCCCCTTGCGCGCGCCAGAAATCTGCGACCGCCTCAACCTCTTCGTCCGATACAAACGGTCCGTGCACGCGCACCATCGCGCCCGTGTTGGGCTTGTAGAGCATGTCGCCCTTGCCCAGCAGCTGTTCTGCGCCCTGCTCGCCCAGAATGGTGCGGCTGTCGATCCGGCTTGTGACCTTGAAACTGATGCGGGTCGGCAGGTTGGCCTTGATCACGCCGGTGATGACATCAACCGACGGGCGCTGTGTCGCCATGATCAGATGGATCCCGGCGGCGCGCGATTTCTGGCTCAGGCGCTGGATCAGCACTTCGATTTCCTTGCCCACCGTCACCATGAGGTCAGCGAGCTCATCAACGATCAGCACGATCTGCGGCAACGGTTCGTAATCGAGCTGTTCTTCCTCGAACAAAGGCTCCTGCGTGTCGGGATCAAAGCCCGTCTGCACCCGGCGGCCCAGCGGCTTGCCCTTCGCAGCGGCCGCGCGGACCTTTTCATTGAAGGAATGGATGTTGCGCGAATTGATGCTCGACATCTTGCGATACCGCTTCTCCATCTCCTCAACCGCCCATTTGAGCGCGCGCACACTCTTGTGCGGTTCGGTCA
>JBARXS010000045.1:0-25554 GCA_049647465.1 Erythrobacter sp. | reverse complement strand
TCAGAGTTCGTTTTGGCGGTGATCCAACATGTCCACGGTGCGGAAGGAATGGACGGTGGCGAAGACATGCTTGGCAGAAGCACTATTTCCATCCGTGCGGTGGTACGGTGTCTCCCATGAGTGGAATATTCTGCTCCAGGTCTCACATTCCGTTACAGTTGTGGTTTTATGCCTTGCTGCATTTTGCAAACTCGCCCGAAAGCATGTCCAATTCTTTTCTCGCGCGGCAACTTGGCATCTCCGAAACTTCGGCTTTCCGCGTCTCGCACCGGATCAGATATCACCTGGCTGCAATCGATGAAGACAAGGTTTTAGGTTCCGATAATAGTCTGGTGATCGTTCGGCTTATGAAAGTGTTGCGTATTGTCAATAAGCGAGCAAATTCTCAGAACAGCGCTATGATTCTATTGTTGTCGGATAATAGACGTGTTGTCTCAATTGTTACATATAAACCGCGGTTGAGTTTTCTCAGACCAGTCCTGACGCAAAAATGTTGCGCAAACGCAAGATTTGTAACTGACTGCTATTGGACCTTCAGGGCCCTGAGTAACTATGGCAATACTTTGCCTGTCGCAGACTTCGTACCGGAGATTCATCATTCCGACGTGAGATCAAAGAATCTCATTCACGGTTTCATGCAGTACTTTTTTCTCAGCTTTGCAAACCAATTTCATAGCGTGGGTATCGAGAATTCATGGTTCTACCTCAAGGAGTATGAGTTCAGATACAATCGCAGAGCGGCGTCGAGGTCTACATACTGGGATATGGTAAGATCATTTCCGGTGCTTGACGGTAGCGCGATGCAGAGACTGAAGAAATCTAATTTTGTCTATCGCGAAAAACCGTAAGGGTCCTTGGTTGTGGCGGGAACTGGATTATTGGACTTCTGCGAACGGTTTCCTGATGAAGACGCCTGCTTGGCCTGGATATTCGACCAAAAGTTTGGCGATCATTCAGCCTGCCCCGCTTGCGGCCACTTGGGGAAGTGGACAAAAGTTAAGGGCACAAAATCCTACCGGCATTCCTGCCGGAAGCGAATATCTCCTTTAAAAGACACCGCATTTTACCGCTCTAATATTTCATTAACAGCTATTTTTTACGCTTTGCTCTTGTTTGCTAACTCATCGAGTGGGGTCAGATCACCGTTTCTTCGCAAGCATCTTGGCCTTGGCCTTAAGGCATCGGCTCGCTTGGCCAACCTTGTGCGCCTTCACATGGCGGCTCAGCAGCCACCAGCCATGCTCGGGGGAGCAGGGCAGCTTGTAGAGGTCGATGAGGTTTTCCTTCGACATGTCAGGCAGCCTGGTGTCCCACAGCGCGTTCCCCTGAAGGTTCTTGGTCTCGCATGCGGCGGAGAGGTTCGTTGCGGCATCATCGCAGACCGGACGAGAGATACACTCCATGCCAATATTCGGCGGTTTGCAAAGCCAGGTTCCGTTATCGTAACGGATGACTGGAAGGCCTACAGGACATTGGAAACGCTTGGTTTCAGCCATATCTCAGTCAACCATTCGAAGGGCTACTTCAACGAGAACGGTTACTCGACTGGAAAGATCGACTCATATTGGGCAACCCTTAGAAGGGCTATGCGTGGATATCATCAGGTGTCCCCGCAAAACGCCTGGCTTTTTCTCGCTGAGATTCAATATCGGTACAATTTGCGGCGCAACTCAAGGTCTGTCTTTGATCACATGATCGGCGAATGGCCAAGAATTACACCTGACGGGATGTCGCAGATTGAATGTCAATTTGATTGGCGCAAGCCCCATAACTAGCCAAGCCGTCTCTTGGCAGCTTGGCAGACACAAATGCGCGTTAGGCGAGAGATGCTCTGCTCCGTTGGTTGCTCAGGAAGACAACATGGGATGTTGGCCGAAGGTTCAGTGGGCGCGTCCTGGTTGTGAATTGGTGTATGATGACAAATCTGTTGCTGATTCCAGCCAACTTGACTCACGTGTCTGGTTTCGGGCGACTTGTCGTAGCGGCAAAATGGCCGAAACTGGGGGTGTTTGCCGACGGGCTGCTTTCGATGTCATACGCGAAGAAACGGACATTCGCTGTACGACCAACCTAGGGCCGACAAGGGCTTGTCGGCATTCGATGCGTGTTTCTGAAACTTGCCGATTCAGGAGGCAAGCGCGTCACTAATTAAAATTGGGACTGCCGCAGATCGAGCGCGCTTAGTTACTTTTTCCAATCAAGGATTAAACTCGAGATAGCCCCTTGAGAGCTGCACTGTTGTTTGGGACATCAGAAACCTCGATGCTTCTAGACCGTAATTTACGTGCGCCCGAGAAAGGTTCGCTAGGACTAGAGATTTCGCGGCTATCCTACATGATTAATGAGCATGATTTTTAAATCGCGCCTGGTCTGCAAAAACTTCATTTCGATGCAAACTAACAAAGCTAATGTGTTCAAATTAGGATTTGACGTTTCACTTGATTTCAGAATCAAATCAATTCAAGTGTTGGCTACCGTGCAGAATCACGGGGTCATTAGTATTGAAAGGAAATATAGATGAGAAAAATTGCAATGGGTATAATTGCTGCGAGTGCAATCGGTCTCGGACCAGCAGTCTATGCGCTTCCTGTCGGCCAAACAGCTGCTTGCGCCTCGGAAGCTGGGGCGGAAAACGAGATGCGCTGCAAAGTCTGTACAGAACGAGCATGCTATCAGTGTGAGGTGATCGACCAGAATGCCGACGGAACTTGGAACGTTTAATAATAGAAAAAGCTAAAAAGGGGGTGCTCAATGAGCCCCCCTTTTTAGAACTCTAAATTCGGCAATATTCGCTTATGCGTTAGTTTTTTGGAACTGAAATGTCCGGTAAAATCTTGCTCGCAGCTATCGTCATAATATCGATTGCGGGGAACCTGTTTTTTTACAGTCAGCCTTGTTATTTTTATTCGTGTGCAAGAGTACATGATGTGTTCGTGATATCAGAAAGCGCTGAGAAGCGCGAGCTTGCGGCAAGCGCGATTAGGCAAGCAAGACAGCTTTCTTCAAAGCTGTTTACGCCCCCTGAAGTGAAGGGAGCGATGTTGCTTGATGGCGGAGTGACCGAACCAAACGTGATCAGATTCCAAACCGATTGGGTGATGCGCTACGATCCCTTGGGAACTCAAACGCTAGATAGATTGCTTAGTGAGGCTGAGGCCTCTAGGGGCACGAAAGTCTTGGAAAGCGAGGGAATTCAGGTCGCGGTTTTGCGGCGGGGTCCGGCTCATGCCTTGGGGAAAGATGAGGTCGATACGGCATCCCACGAAATCTGCCATTTCCTTTTTCGGATATCGATGTCCGGCGCTGAGTTCTCCGACGCTATCGGCGAGATTGGGGCGATTGCATGTGAATCTGACGAACTCATCAAGAGCAGAGTCGACCATTTCAAGGCGATTGCCGCAACCACAGGTCCAATAAATTGGGACACCTTTTTGGTCGGCCGGCACCCAATCAAGCGACGAGCAGAACTTTCAGATTTAATCAGTGCTAGCACTGCTCGTGCAGAATCTTCGTTCAAGTTCAATGTCGATAGCGAAGCACCCCTTGGGCAAGAGATTGGCCTCTTTTACACTCAGAGCGCTGTTTTTGTTGCGTTCTGGCGTAAGGAATGCTCGAGCCGAGATGTGCTAAAAAAGATTGCCAGGGCCGCCGCGCGCGACATTGCGTTCTCGCAATGGTTGGAAAAAGCCAACCTCGACTGTGGTGTGAACAATATCATCGAATTCGAGAAAGCCATAGAAAGCATGATCTCGGAGATATGATCTTGACATGGGTTGCTTCAAAAAATTGTCGAACGACTGAAGGCTGCAGCACGTTTTAACAGGGCTATGAAAAATCATTTTTCCAGAAGGTGCTTTACCTTGATAATCATCCGACGCGTGCTGTCTCATGGCGCAATTTCATTGGCAGTAGCGACCTTCTCAGTTTCTGTTTGTGCAGCCGATAGAGCACATAATCAGGCGCAGGATGAGACAAATACCCCGCAAAACGAAGAACCCACGAGTGACGAAGTGCAGTTTTTGGGGCCGGATGGGAAGCCGCTGCCTCCGGAAGTTCAGGCTCAGCTTCGCGAGCAACTGAAGAATAATCCCCCGCCAGTTGTAGACCCGAACGAGATCGTGGTCCGTCGCCAAAGAAGTCGCGGCGATATTGAATTTGAAGCTATACCCGAACGTAGTTTCGCACCATTGGATATAGGCGCATACGGCGCATCAAACGTTGAAGAACTTATTGAAGCACTTGGAGCGCAAGTAGCTAGTCCTTTGTCGCAAAGCGATGCGGCCCCAGTTCTGTTGCTCAACGGTAAGCGTGTAGCAAACCCGATAGAAGTTTTTGCTATCCCGACGGAAGCAATTGAGAGGCTTGAGCAATTTTCTGAACAAGTTGCCGCGCAGTATGGTCTCCGAGCCGATGTGAAGGTTCTCAATATCGTGACCCTCGAACAGTTCAGTTCGGTTTATGCCTCTGGAGGAGGCAAATTCGCGACTGAGGGAGGCACTTCATCTTTTCTTGGCAGTACGGACCTGTTCCAAATTGACGGTGATACCCGCCTCAGTCTTGGGTTCAATTATCTTCAATCGGGTGCACTCACGGAAAGCGAGCGGGATGTTATCCAGCCTGATGGGCGTGAGGATCTAGCGTCTGTGCGGACACTATTGCCAGATTCAGAATTAATCTCGCTCAACGCAAACCTTGCCAGACCGCTTTCGGATACGATTACTGCATCTATATCGGGCAGATTCGAAGACCAGTCCTTTGATAGCTTTATTGGCTTCGAACAAGGCTCCATCCTCACACTTCTGAATAACAACGAACAAATGGAAATTGGCGGAAATATTGCCGGGCAATTCTCAGATCTCTTATTATCCCTTAATGTAAATTATTCTGAGCTCGAAAACAGTAATCTCATAGTTTCAGCCGACAGCCGTAACATTATCGACTCTTCGGTTTTTGAAAGGCAGGACGTTGTTGCAGACCTTACTGCTAGTGGGAGCCTTGGCGCACTCAAAAGTGGGTTCGTGATAGGTTCAGTCATTTTTGAAGCCAGCACCTCTGATATTGAGACCTCAGCGTTGCGCGCGACGCCTGGCTCTATCTCGGAAAGGGCCCGCGATTCTGCAGGCATATCACTAAATCTCGACGTCCCTATTTCGTCCGAGCAAAGCAATATCGGACGAGTTGCTACAAGTTATAACGTCGCGTTTACATCTCTTTCAGATGTAGAAAACGCTTACCGGGTAAATGCTCGGGCGACCTGGACGCCTTCAAAATTTCTGAGCGCAAGTGTTTCGTTCGCAAACGAGAACACACCGCCATCTCTTGAGCAACTCGGTAACCCTACACTTTTGTCACCCAATGTTAGAACACTGGATTTCATTACCGGTGAGACCGTCGATGTTGACTATCTCACAGGGGGAAATGACGCTTTAATCAACCAGGAGCGGACGGACTTTCAAGCGTCGGCATCTTTCGTACCATTCGAAAGCATCAATTTTTCAATCAACGCGACGTTCACATCAACCGAGATTGACGATGCAATAGCTGCGTTCCCACTTTTGACATCATCAGTGACGAATGCGTTCGCGGACCGATTCGCACGAGGGCCAGATGGGCAATTGCTGGGAATAGATATTCGTCCGATTAACTTTGCGAAGAGCAGGCAGGATCAAATTTTTTGGGGATTTAGCTTCTCCCGTCCCCTTGGCAAAATATCGGAGGGGCAAGCGCCGGTAGGGCGTGTTAATCGCACCGTGGAGGAACTTCGGAGAGATTATCCTGATTCAGTTATTTTTACCGTTCCAGGTAACAGCAGCTTGGCACGCCAAGCAGAGAATTTAACAAGTAGGGTATTCTTTAACCTTTATCATACGTGGTTCACACTCGACGAGATCACTCTAGTGCCAAACTCACCAGCACTGAACTTACTAGACGGCGATGCGGTCGACTTCCTAGGAGGAAGAAGACAACACGAGATTGAATTTGACGCGGGCCTCTACAAAGGCGGCTTTGGCGCTCGGATTGAGGTCGAATGGAGAAGCTCGACATCTCTTGTGGAACCTTCCACCAGCGTCCAACAATCTTTAGAGTTTGAGGATTTTGCAACGGTCGATTTCAGTGTCTTTGCAAATCTTGGAGAGGTTTTTGGCGGCATAGCCGAAGTAAGTTGGTTCAAAGGCACACGCGTTACTTTGTCTGTCGAGAACTTACTAAATCAGCGCCCATTAGTCACAGGGTTGGATGGGACAACGCCGATACGGTATCAAGGCCCCTACCTCGACCCCCAAGGTAGAACAATTTCGGTGTCTTTGCGAAAGGCTTTCTAGCCCAAGGTCTGTTACCATAACTTATCCATTAATTCCGACAAAAAGCTGAGAATTGAGCGAAGTTTCAGCACCGCGCTCTGCAAGTATTTATCAGCGGCGTTGAAGTGATCCTCAGTTTCTCTCCAGCTTGCGTTAGAGCCGAGCGGTTGTTCTGCGGATCTGCACGGCTGAAACAGGCCATTGACTATTCAGTTGAGCGGCGAACGCCGCTCGGGTTGCGCGCTAAAGATGACAAAAGAATATTTCGCTACAGCAGCTTACTGAGGCGGCACGACGCAACACTCTTGCTGGATTTGTTTTGTGAATGGGACCGGATTTGCATTGATGCGCTCTCTCACGATGTAAGCTTTCACCGCCCTCCCACACATGCACATGGTGGCCGGACCTGCCGGTTCGAATTAAGGAGAAGAACCTGAACGCTTACGTCCGCTTACAATCTTGGACTTAACACGCCACCGGAAACTGTGTCCGCCTTTTGCGTGCAGGAGGCTTGGAGTTTATGGCTGCAACTGGGTCGCAAGCCGAATGTCCGTTCTCAGGAACCTATTATGAAAATCGGTCAAGGCGAAAGAAGGGCTTGTTGGCTCTGCTTAGACACACGAGTCAAGTTGGCTGGAATCAGCATCTGTGCGACAGGGCTCAGCGGGGAATGCCCCCTCCCCAGTCAAGCGCCGCAACGCGTAGGGGCTGAGACCGCGCCGTGCGAACGCCTCGTGTGAGGCTTTCTGGCTCTGCGTAAGAGACAGTACCTTGGCTGATTGAAATGACACTCGTCCTAGGCCATAGCTTGCAAGAGTGAGGGTGACCGATCGCTCAGCTTCAAGAGCCGTGCGACATGCCCTTCTAAATACTCGAACCGCGCTGCGATTTCGCTTTGCGTGTGTCCTTCCTTGTGCATCTGGCCAAACGCTCTGATCTGGTCAGCGGTGTGCAACTCCTCGCGCTGCAGGTTCTCTGCCGCCAACCAGATAGGCCAACGCTCGAAAGCAACTGTGGCCGCCGAAAATGTGATAGCTGACGCCCCCCCTTATACCCCCAGCGATTGGATAAGCCCGTGCGCGGCGATATCTTCTGCAAGGGTCTGAATCGGAGAAGGCTTAACCTTGCGCACGATGAGCGGTCAAAGGGCAAGATGTGAGAGTTTTGCGATAGCGATAGTCATGTATGTCCTCCGTTTTCCCTGATGGCGCCGAAGGCTATGACGCCCATCGGCTTTTGCTCGCTGGCGAAGTCGGGGTTTGAGGGAGAGGCTGAGGGCTCATTGCACTGGAGGGGGATCAACCGGCAACGCAGCGAGTCCGGCAGGCTGCGAATGTTGGTGGGGATACCGGTGTGATTAGCCAGCGAGGGGTGAGCCGAGACATTCCGGTCCTTGTCGGACAATGGGGCTGGCCCCAAACAGTCCAAGCCGCACCTAGCTCCGGCGCACAAGCAATCTGTGCCGGGCTCTGCACACCCTGCGCTTCAAATCAAAGATGCGATCCATGAGCCGAATGCGATCAGAGCACCGAGCCAAGGTCCTGAAACGAGGATGCCGATGACGGTGGCTTCGATCCAAATACCGACCGCTTCGCGGAGTGAGGTGGCACGATCACTCCGGCTTTTTCCTGCAACCACCCTCAATTCACTTGCGCTTACCGCGCCCTCTGGGCTTAAGTCCAAGGCCAATTTTCCTGGCCAGGTCTCGGCGCAATGCGGAGTATGATGGTGCGACCATCGGATAATCTTGAGGAAGGTTCCACTTCACTCTGTATTCGTGGGGTGTCATGTTAAAATTAGTACGCAAATGGCGCTTGAGCATCTTGAGCTTTTTCCCGTCTTCAAGACAAATTATGTAGTCGGGCCGGACGGATCGCTTGATTGGAACTGCGGGTTCTTGTGGCTCATTCGTCGACGTTTCGTCTTTAGCGGTGTTTAAGGCTCCATACACGGATTGAATCAGCTTCGCCATGCCGTCCAGCGGCATGGAATTGTTCGATACGTGGGCAGAGACAATGTCTGCGGTTAGCGTCACCAGTGTTTCGTGATCTTCGTGAAGCATCTACTCATCCTAATCTTTTTGCATCAAGACCGCCGGTTCGAGCTCAACCGTGACGATATTTGTTTAGGGCTGACTCCGTTGGCGCTTTTGCATGGAAAGGCAACCTTTTAGAGTGACTTCACAATATGTTGATAACGCCTTGGCTTCTAAGTGGCGACGGGGGCCTCGCCTTCCCCGATCGCACGTTTTCTGGTGTTGTTCTACGTATCTTCACAAGACTATTCCCGACTTGGTTCGAATTTCGCAGTCTAGTCCGTGTTGACAAAAGACTCCAGCCATAGGCGGGTGGCCTCGAGATTGAGGAAGGTTTCGAAGGACAGGGCGGTCTTATTGTAGCGGATGGCGATCCCACGCTGTTGCTTGAGCTTGCCGAACATGAGCTCGACACGGTTGCGGTCCCGGTAGCGGCTATGGTCGGGATACTCTGGCACCTTTCGGTTCGAATGGAGCGGGATGATCGGCAGGATACCACAGATCAGCGGGCTCTCCCGGAAACGGTCGCCATCAGAGCCATTGTCCGCCAGCAGCGCTTTGGGCGTGGTGACGCGGATCTCCATCAGCGGCTCGGCAGCGGTGTAATCGGAGGCTTCGCCGCCGGTCAGGATGAAGCCGAGAGGCAGTCCCTGATAGTGTGCTTCGCACGCCTACGGCTCCACATCGGGCGCGGATTCTCGTAAAGCCCCGCCTCTTTTGGGGTGATCACCCCGATCACCCCGATCACCCCGATCACCCCGATCACCCGTCGCCAGCGCCGTGATCGACCAAGAGCGTTCCCACAAGCCCCCTCCCCTCTTTTTTTCCGCCCGCTGCCGAGAAGTGCCCATCCTGAGATTCGCTTAAGGGGCCGCGAACGGAAGTGCTGCCAGTCATCGGTCAGCCCCAGGTCGACCAGCGTTTGCAGCAGGGCATCCCAGACGCCCTGTTCGGCCCAGCGCCGGAACCGGACATAGACCGAGTTCCACTTGCCCTATCGCTCCTGCAGGTGTGCTCCGCACCGCTTCGCTTCCACGCGAGGGCGATCCGACCCGTAGCAAGTGGAGCATGCCATTTAGAAAGCGGTGGTTATCGCCAGAAGGATGGGCCCATCGGCCTCGCCCAAGCGGCAGCAGCGGCTTGATCAGTTCCCACTCTGCGTCCGGCAAGTCCCCGCGGCCCCTGATCGCTCCTCAAAAAGGAGTCTTGGAAGCGAAGCTGTGCAAAGCACAAACGGAACGAGGCGGGTTCGGGATTCCCTTTTGTCAATGCGGCCTAATGGCCTCGCACTGGGTGCATTTGCGTTCTTGACGCGGATCCGTCGGGTTTGAGGAAAATGTTGCCCTGAAGACGATCGTGCAGGTGATGGGTGGGCATGCCGGTCTGTTAAAGCGAAGAGACCCCTGCTTGGTTATCGAAAAGGTCCTTTACAGCGCGTCCCTTCCCTTTCGCGGTCATTGGATTTCGCTGAGCAGCGTTGGTCATGCGCATGACGAAGATTTGACGCCATCGCGAAGCCAGCCTGATTTTTCTTTATCGCGCTAGCTCCTTTTCGCCTGTCTTTGGCGGGGGAACGGTAAGTCCGGGGCGTGTCGTGGGCCAGGACCGTGACCCGCACACGACGGGACAGCTTGCTGGTTCGTTTGTTTCTTTCCGTGCCGATAAAAACGGTGTGGCTTGGCCACTGGCCCTAGCCGTCTCTCTGACGCTTCTGCCAGCACTTCCACATCATCTCTATCAGATGGCCTTGTGTAATCCCTCTCTCACCTGCTTCCTCGGCAATAGCTTCACCTATGTCAGGCAACAATT
The DNA here is from genome assembly GCA_049647465.1 of Erythrobacter sp. Classification (GTDB taxonomy): domain Bacteria; phylum Pseudomonadota; class Alphaproteobacteria; order Sphingomonadales; family Sphingomonadaceae; genus Erythrobacter. The sequence continues at coordinate 15,408 of JBARXS010000045.1, read as the reverse complement.
TCGGGTGAATTTGATACGTTCGGGGACTTGGCTTGCGCCCGGGCTTTTTGCGCGGGGACCGATCTACAAAACCGCGCCCTTCTGCCATTTCGTCAACGTCCCGAATAACCCTTGCAGACGATGGCTTCGGTTTGGCTACAAGGCCTGTGAGTCTAGATGAGTCGTTCATAAACGGCCTCCATGAATCCTTGAGCGTTCGCAATCGCGTTTTCTACGTTTCCTGCCGTCGAGACGGACTTGTTGTTCTCCATATCAGCCAGTGTACCTCCAAAGGCAAAGATCTCACCAAAAGCGGCTCGCTGCACCAGTGATGGTTCGATAACGTCGACCCCGGCATCTTTGAGTTGTTGTTCGAGCTCTCGGCGAACACGGGTTTTGATGGCGGCGTTCGTTTTTGTGAGGACGACCGCATGTTTGATCGTTCGGCCAAGCGTTTCTTCCTCCTCGCGCACCAGCGCGAGCGCTTCAGATCCAATCGCGGCGTCGAGTGCGGTTGCCTGCATCGGCACAATAACGAGGTCAGCTTGCGAGATTGCCCTGCTTACGAGTTGCGATGCCACGCCTTCTAAATCGACGATGACAAGCTTTCCGTCGCCATCATTTTCTTTGATTGTTGATATTACGTCGCTTTTGCTGACTTCGGAGACCACGAGAATGTTGTTAGGAAGGTTCTTGGATGCCCAACGAGACACAGATCGGTTGGGATCGCAATCAAGCACAGTGACTTCGGGCCCTGCGAGCGAGAATTGTATGGCGAGTAGAACGGCACAGGTTGATTTCCCGACTCCGCCCTTCGGACTTCCTATGACAATCACTGGCATTGAAATCTCCACAAAACCGGTAACACAAATAATCCCGGTTAGTCGTCAGTGCAAGCAAATACCGGAATTAGATTCGGTTTGGCACTGCACCTAAATTAAATTAGGTGCGATGCTGCATCCGATATATAACCGGTGTCTGTTCTAACCCGCAATAGATAAGCCGAAATGTGCGTGCCGCATCGCTCCTGAATCCGCTGATCACCGATCGAAACAAAGGCCAGAGCGAAACAACATCCACCTTGTCAAAAACAATCCTCACAGCAGGAATGGCGAAGGAAATCGCGAAAAGCAGCCCTGTGGTGAACTTCGCGCATAGAAAGAAAGAAATTTCGGAAGCGGCTTATGACGATGGTCCTCAGGTGATGATGCGCTTCGCTGATGCATTCACACTTGGGCGAATGTGAAAGACGCTGATCGAGAGACGAGCGAAGCCGCTGAGCTTTGTCCCAGAACGCATCGTTCTTCAAAACCACTTGTACGAGGGGCGCGCGCTTAACGCTTGCGTTGGGGCCCTCAATTGGCACGTGACGCTCTTCTCGTTACGAGCTGCCGCAATGAAGACGCTTTAAGGCTTCCACAAACACACGAGAATAAGACGATCAGATCGGGAGAATATGGAGACTTTTCTTTTTGAGGTCAGGAATTAGCCTTCCTTCTTTCGGCAAAGGAAACGACAAAGCGTTCCCAAACACGCAGCCACTCTTTCTGCGTTCGTTGGCGCTTAAAGTCAGGACAGCCACGACGAAACTCGCCGGCAATAATGTCGACATCCCAAGGAGCGCCCTTGCTTTGCCCGATCTTGAAAAACGGCTCTTCATTCCGCCCAAACCGAAGCGTCCCGGACGGAAAGTCTATAAGCTCGATCTTCGGCTCTTGCTCGGTCGCGGCACCAGTTCTTGCAGGCCCCTTTGTCTCTTCTTTAGGCTTGTGCGGTGAAACTCCTACAAGACGCAAATGAGACCCAATTAATTTCTTCTCAAGCGGAGCAGGTGATGGATAAAGAACGACCGTGCGCCCGGAGACATCGACGTTGGCGTTGGGATAAACCGATGAGACTAGCTGTATTGTTTGCCGCACCGTCTGTCGAAAACGTTTATTGTCGGTTGAGTTGCCCAGATGTTTTGCCAATTGAGACCACGATATTGCTTGGCCACGTTCGGTAGTCACGCGCGGCAGCCGATAAGCTAAGTAAGTGTAAAGGTCGAGGGCCGTCGGCGTCCCCTTTAGCTCACGAATAGCATTTTCGTTCAGCGGTACCGCATGTTCAATCAAGTGCTCGTAAAACACTTCCGACATACGAATTTCGCGAGTGAAATCACCATCTTTCGCCAGCGATCCGGAATACTCGCTCGAAAGCTTTACATCGCGCACGGCAAAGGCATTTTCATCTGCCAGCCCTCCGTCCCATCTAATTTGCCATTCACAGGCTAGAAGCCGGTCGACTTGCTGCTTCATCAGATTCGCTGTGCCACGTGGGCCGTACGAAATTGTCTGGTAGCCGAGCCTGCGCATCCAATCTGTGAAGTTTCTGCCGAGAAAAACGTCACGAGATCGTTGTTTAACTGCTTGCGATAATATGTAGATCAGTGCCACGCGAGGATATGAACCAAAGGGCACACCTAAGCTTTGCAACACCTTTTCGCCGTCTATTTCCTGTAAGACGGGACGAGGATTGATTGCTAAAGCATAGCGGCCATCCTCTCTGATTATGGGCGCTGTTTCGTCTTTCGGTCTCTTTGTTGGCAACGACATTGCGCACAATGCGGAATGAAGAAACGCTGGCACGGGGTCTTCGTCTTGGACTCTTAGGAAAGCGTCAAGGGTCAGTTGAGATGCCGCATCACTGGACAGTGAGCGAACTGTGTCTTCCCCACCCTCCAACATGGCAAGGGCGTATTGGTGCCCGATTGGTGCTTTGCTGTCGTGAGTCATACACTCACCCCTCGAATCGCTGACTTGCAAGGATCCGAACAGCAGCTTTTGTGCTGCAGATCAAGGTGTTTGGCGATTTTTGAGGCAATTAGCCCCAAAATCCTGCAAAATAACCGATGATCTCGGAGCCCTTTCATCGGTTTGGGGCCCCAAGGCGCTTTCCTGGTGATAAAAAATTAAGACGATTTCCGAATCGGTTTATTGAGGAGATTCTCTATAAGTAGGTATGTGCTCTCAGATCATCGGTTATAAGGTACCGAGATCATTGCTCTTTCGCACTCTGATCATCGGTTGGCACCGAGATCATCGGTGGTTTTCCACAGCATTAGGGGGGCTAGCGATCGGAATCACTCTGCGAACCCATAAGTTGGCACCATTTAGCAAATTGTGCTGCTCACTCTGGCATCTAGACACAAAGAGAACGCAGATCATCGGTCTGGTTGTAAGTTTTCTGGCCAGATGATTGCTGCAAGCTCCAAAAGCCGGTATCAGAATGGAAAGATTGCAGAGGGAATTGCTCATGGCGACTCGAATTTCACCAGAGACTGTCGATCCCGCTTCGGCTACCGATGATCTCCGTTCCCTTCATCGAAAGTCGCTCGCAATTCTGAAACGTTTGCAGGCTCATTCACTTGATCCTGAGACTGGCGCGAAAGCTGGTCCTACATTTGCCATCTCAAAGGCCGCGAAGCTCATCGGACGAACCGCATCGGCAATCCGGGAGGCGGAACGAGATGGTCGTTTACCGGAAAGGGACCGCACTAACTCTGGTCATCGTCTTCCGTATTCGCTCGAAGAATTGGACCGTATGCGCCAGGTGTTCGGCACCCGACCTTGGCGACACGAAACTGATGATCCGGCCATTATCTCCGTTTCGAATTTCAAAGGCGGCGTTGGCAAGTCTACAATTGCGGTGCACCTTGCTCAGCATTTTGCGATACAAGGGTATCGGACGCTCTTGATTGATTGCGACAGTCAAGCGAGCTCGACAATGATGTTCGGATATCGGCCTGATATTGATCTTGACGAAAACGACACGCTCTACGGGCATTTCCATGATCCTGAGCTTCTCGGCGTCCGGTCGATCATTAGGAATACCCACTTTTTCGGCCTTGACTTGATCCCAGCGAATCTGAAGCTTTACAACCTTGAATACGAAATTGCAGCGCATCTTGCGCAGACGAAGAGCTTCGATGTGATCGATCTAGTAGCGCAGGCTATCGGCGAAGTGGTTCATGAGTATGACGTGATTATAATGGATCCGCCGCCTGCGTTGGGGATGGTGTCGATGGCCGTGCTACAGGCGGCGAATGCCATGGTCATTCCGATGCCACCCAGTGTTATCGATTTCTCGTCGACGGTTTCATTTATCGATATGGCAAGAACCACGATGGAGCAATTGGAAGAGGCTGGAGGAAGGGCGCGTCCAGCATATAGTTTCATTCGAGTCGTTGCGAGCCGTGTTGACGAGAACAAGTCTATGCATCGCGAGCTGCTCACTATGATGCGGGACGTTTTCGGAGGCTCGATGCTCACATCGATCATGCCAACCAGCGCCGAGATTGATAACGCGAGCTCCCGCTTAAAGACAGTTTTTGAGCTCGAGAAGCCAGTGACGTCGAGAGAAGTTTACAACCGTTGCCTCAAATATCTTCAAGCGGTTTGCAGGGATATTGAGAGCGACGTCACCGCGACGTGGCAAAGCAAGGCATAGGCCGCAAAAGTCGAGTTGCCACGTGGCAACAATTGGAAAAGGTGTTTCATGTTAGTGTATTACGCCAAGTGTCACTTCGATGCGGGCGGGGGCGCTCGCGCAGCAAAAACCCTTCACGAGACTCTTCGGTCGTTCGAGTTGCCACGTGGCAACAGCGCTCCTGAAGTGACCGATGAATTCGGAAGGAATGTATAATGGGCAAGGGGAATAAAGGCTTTAGCTCACTCCTGACAGACTCACTTGACGAGGAAGCGGGCGAGGGTGAGTTGGCTCCAGCAAGAAGCATCATGGCGAGCAGGACGGATGCGCTAAGTCGGCTTGCAACTGGAAAGGTTGTCACCGACCGGACGCAGTTTGTCGACCCATCAAGGTGTCGTCCCTGGCGGCTTCATAATCGCGATCTTGATCACCTAGATGAGCATTCGTGCGCCGATTTGATTGGAGCATTTCTTTCTGCAAAGAAGCAGCGCATTCCCGCTATTGTGCGGAGCTTGCGTGACGATCCTGATTGCGATTTCGAAATAATTGCTGGCGTCCGCCGATGGTGGACTGTCCAATGGTTGAGGGAGAACAATCATCCTGAGTTTGAATTTTTGGTCACGGTCCAGGCGCTCACGGATGAGGAAGCCTTTCGTGTCTCTGATGTTGAAAATCGCGCGCGGAAAGACATCACCGATTGGGAGCGGGCGCATGAGTATGAAAATGCCCTCGTTGAGTTCTATAGCGGCTCAGCGACGCAAATGGCCGAGCATCTAAACATCTCCAAGTCGTGGCTGAGCAGGATGCTCAATGTAGCGAGACTGCCGAAAGGCTTGCTCGACGCATTCGCAGATCCGCATGACATTACAGTTCGGATTGCTCGCGAGCTCAAGCCGCTTACAGCGAACGAGAGGACACTCGGTGCGATGGAGCATGAGGCGCAAAGAATATCCGACGAGCGACGTAATAGCGGAAAGCGCCTTTCAGGGCCTGAAACATCGAAGCGTCTGATAGCTGCGACAGCGAAGCCTGAAGTGATTCGTTCGCGCCAAGGTGTTGAGATTGTGAAGAGCGAAATAGGCAAGCCGATGCTGAAGATTACGGGATCACCAAAGTCTGGTATCTCGTTCAAGGTTCTCCCAGAATCAGGAGCAGATAAAAAGGAAGTGCTGGCGGCGATCCGGAAGCGCTTGTGAGATAGAAGCGCAAAAGCATGATTAGAAAGCGCGAGTGGTGAATTTGACTGTTTAGCTCGCTCAATGATGATTAGCGTCCGTACGCGCCAACAACTGATCAATCTCTGCCATAGCCGCGTCGTACTCCGCGAGCGCCTCGGCCGATATTCTCATCCTGGGCCGTGAGGCTCCTCTTGCTGGAGTGGCGGCAGAGGAGGGAGCCGCGGTTTCGTTGGCCAAACCATAGAGCTTCACTCCGGCCACGGTCTCCACCGTCAGCAACCCGGCCTGCTTGAGCTTCGACACGATCCCGCGCACTCCGAGCCGGGTCGCGCCAAGCAGCGCTTCCAGCTGCCTCGAGCGCAACGGTCCGCTGGTCGCGAGCCATGCAATGCATTCGGGGGCGCGCGAGGACGCACGCTCCTGCGCCGCAAGTTCTACAACGCGCGTCTCGATTGCCAGCGCCTCCTCGCATAGCGTCCGCAAGTCTTTAGCAGCCTTGCAGAATGCTGTGGCGCGTGCCAGCGCCCGCTCTTCCGGCTCAAGGTTGCTCCGCAGTGCCTCGGCGCGGATAAGGCCGGGCAAGGGCAGGGCGGGGCGCAAGGTGCCGGTCTGGGCCAGCAGGTCCCCGGCTGCGCAGTCGAGCGCCCAGAGCGGCGCGGGCTCGGCCGACTCTTCCACGCTGCGCGCAATCCCTGCAACAGTCACCCGGCGAATGATCGCCTCGCGGGGCGCGAACGTGACGCTTCCCGCGGCCGCTTGATGGAGGCGATCGAGAACGGGGAAGGGAAGGGTGGTATCGTCCTGCTCGACCATGAGGTCCTCCATGACGGCTTGAGCTTTGCGCGCAATCATTCCCAGCTCACCGCGCGGTCCCACAGCTTCATCACTTTCGTTCCAGTCTCCCTCTCGCGTGTCTTTGGGGCCCAACGCATCCGGCGTGAGATCTACAACTTCTGCTGGCGCCTCAAGTGCCTCGTGCACAGACTGCGCAGCCTCGGCAAGGGGTTGCCAGGCCGATCGGCTCAGCATCTCAAGCAGCGTTTCGGCAACGAGGCGGGGAGGGCGGTGGCCGTGATTGTCATCGTCGAGCGCACAGGTGCCCGCCATCCAGGCGAACAATCGTCCATCGGTGAACGTATGGCGCTCCTGGCGCAGCGCGTGGGTAAGGCAGCGGCGCACCAGTAACCGCGCGAACATAGTCTGCATAAGCGGCGAGGCGCTGCGCAGGGTTCCGGTCACAAACCCGCAGGAATGCAGGGCTTTGCCGTGCAGATCGGGAATTGTGGTATCTATTTCGGCGCCGTCGCTACGCGAAGGGAAGGGGGTATCAAATCGATTCACCATAGCTCCCACAAGATGTTCAGATCCCCGCAATGTATAGCTAAAGGCTAATTACTATACAAGTGCTGTGCGCGGGGTATTGATAATGGCTGCTTATCACGACCCTGTACACACCGAATTTCGCCTGATATGTCCCGCTCATGCCCAAGAATGCCGTTGCCACCCTCCTCGAGCCCGATGATCTTATCGCCGATATGCGCGCGCTGCTTGCGCCCAGCGCCGCGATTGACGCCGAGCTGCTCGATGCAGCCATGCGCGGATGGTCGGCCAACACACGGCGCGCGTTCCGGTCGGACCTCGAAGCCTGGGGTGCATGGTGCCGCACCCATAGGATCAGTGCCGCCGAGGCGACGCCGCACTTTGTGGCGGCGTGGATCCGCGCGCTCGCGGGCACTGAACACAGCAATCTGAAACCGCGCAAGCCCGCGACAATCGAGCGTTATCTGGTCCATGTGGGCTGGGCGTACCGGATGCTTGGGCTGGCCGACCCCACCAAGGACCCGCTGGTCACCTTCGAGCGCCGCGCCATGAAAAAAGCGCTCGGGGTCAAGCAGCGCCAAGCCAAAGGCCTGCGTTACAAAGGCGACATCGCTGATCTCGACAGCCCCGCCAAAGGCATCTGCATAGCGCATCTTTTGAAGGCGTGTCGCCGCGATGCGCTGGGCAAACGCGACGCGGCGCTCTTGCGGATTGCTTATGACACGGGCTGCCGGCGCTCGGAGCTGGTGGGGATTGCATGCGAGCATATTGAGGGGCCGGACGAGGAAGGGGCGGGGGTGTTGTTCATCCCGTCCTCCAAGACAGATCAGGCGGGTGAGGGCGATCTGGCCTATCTATCGCCGGCGACCATGCGCGCGATCGCGGACTGGCGCGAAGACGCTGACATCCACGAAGGCCCTCTGCTGCGGCGAGTCTATACCCACTTCGATGGCTCAATCGACCGGATCGGCAGCGCGGCGCTCCATCCGGGCAGTGTTGGCTTGATCTATAAGCGGCTCGCCCAGCGCGCGTTCGACAGGGGGTTGCTCGGAGAAATGAGCGCGGCGCAGTTCGAGCGCGAGCTTGCCGGCATATCCTCGCACTCGGTGCGGGTGGGAGCGGCGCAGGACAGTTTTGCGGCCGGCGAAGCGCTGCCAGCAATCATGCAGTCCTATCGCTGGCGCGATACCCGCACGGTGATGCGTTATGGGGCCAAGCTCGCGACCAAGAGCGGAGCGGCTGCACGACTGGCGGCGAGGTTGACGGAATGAATGGAAGGGAATGAGTTGGGACGCTCACTTTAGCGCGTTGGAGATGGCAGCTTTGCGCCCCAGTCCAAGACATAGCCACTCGATATCTTAGATCCCGAGAGCGGACTTTCTCCGGGGCCATTCCAGGCAGGGAGAATGACAATGGTGCCATTAGAGAACTTGATGAGGCTATGGCTGGTATTGATAGGCTTCTCGTAAGAGGGCGCTAGGGGCAGGCAGAACTTCGAGTTAGAAGAGAATCTCTTGAATTTCACTAGAAACACGGTATTCACCATTTGATGAATATGAGTGAAATAGTGAACGAGCAGGAGGCCGAGCAGCGGCTACGCGCCTTGCTGCAAGGTATGAATTCGGTCAACGAAATTGATGTTGAGCGCCAAATCATGACGGCCGATATCGGGATTGATTTGATCGTCTCGTTTCGCCGTAACAAGACCCGGCATCAGCTGATCGTAGAGGTAAAGTCAAACGCAGAGCCTGCACGCGTACGACAATCGATTTGGCAACTTCAATCGGCCGCTGAAGCGTATGGCAAAGACGCGCGCACTCTCCTTGCGGCCCCCTACATATCTCCAGCATCTCAGCAAATCTGCCGAGAGAACGGCGTTGGCTACCTCGATTTTGCCGGAAACGCTTACCTATCAGTTGGTGGTCTCGACATCGATCACAGAACGGATGCGAAGCCAAAACCTGAGCAGCGCGTCCTGCGATCACTCTTCAAGCCGAAGGCGGCAGCGGTTCTGCATGTTATGCTGCAAGACCCGTCACAAAAGTGGCGGATTGGCAAGTTAGCGCAGCAAGCAGGCGTAAGCGCGGGGCATGCAAGCCAAGTCGGCCAACAATTGCGTCAACGCGAATGGGCCGATCAGAGTAGCGATGGGATGTGGCTCTCAGATCCGAATGCGCTACTCGATGCTTGGCAAGAGGAATATCAAGCCCCCCCGGGAGAAAAGGTGCAGCTCTACACGCATCTACATGGCGCAGGGCTTCAAGATGCCGTGCGCTCGGTCATGGTAGAGGAGACCGGAGGTCAGTTGCTTTATGCATCCTTCTCGGCCGCAGACTGGATCGCCCCGTTTGCGCGAACCGGTCGCTCCTATTTCTACGCCGATGAGCGAAGCCTTGGCCAGCTGCAGGTTCGCTTGGAGCTGCAAACCGCTTCAAAAGGCGCAAATATCGAAATTCTCGTTCCGAATGATCCAGATGTTTTTCGAACAGCTTTGCCTTTAGAAAATGGGATCATCTGCACAGGGTCGGTTCAGACCTATTTGGATCTATCGATCGCTGGTGAGCGTGGCAAAGAAGCGGCGGAGCACTTGCGTGCAGAGACACTTCAATGGTGAAGCCGCCTGAGCCTAAATCTGCTGCCGATTACGACAGTCGTTCCACGGCGGCAGTTAGATCCGTCATCGTTGAAATCGGTCAGATCCTTGGTAGCTATCGTGGCAAGTACACGATCGTCGGTGGGTCCGTACCATGGTTGATGCTTGACCAAGCAGAGATGCCACATGTCGGCACTCAGGATCTTGACCTGAACCTTGATCCTGAAGCGCTGGGAGATGGGGAATACAGCTTGCTGGTCGAAGCCTTGCTCGAGAATGGTTATGAGCAATCAGAGGCACTCGCCCGGTTTCAGCTTCAGCGCAAAATAGATCTCCAGGATGGCGAGAAGCCCGTCAAAGTGATCGTCGATTTCCTCATGCCGCGCGATGCTGTGGTGTCGAAGAAGGGGCCCAAACTGATTGAAGGTTTTGCGGTCCAGAAAGCGGATGGGGCGGACTTGGGGATCGCCTACCAGGAAATCATCGAGGTCTCCGGGCCGATGCCAACAGGCGGCACCAACCGTGTAAGAATTGCAGTGTGCAGCATTCCCGCGTTTTTGGCGATGAAGGGGCATGCGCTCGACGGCCGGAAGAAGGAGAAGGACGCCTACGACGTTTACTATGCGATCCGAAACTATCCGGGCGGCGCAGCTGCTATTGCAGAGGCTTGCCGACCGCTCTTGGATAATCCGAGCGGCATTGCAGGCTTTCAGCTAGTCGATACGAAATTCGAGACGCTGGAAAGCTATGGGCCGACATCAGTACGGAACTTCGTTGCTGAGACAGACGTGCTCGACGGACGAAGTGCTGATGAATGGCAGCAGGACGCCTTTGGTCAGGTCGATGCTTGGCTGTGCGGATTGGGGCTGCGCGATCGATGAGTACGCAAAGTGTCATTCGAATGCCGGCGGACGATGCGACGTTTGAGCAAAACGTCGCAATCTTGTTTCGCGGCATTCTTGGTGATCCGAACACCAAGCGGGTCGCTAAAAGCGGCAAGAACCAAAAAGGTATCGATGTCGTTGGCAGGCGTGATCGCGATGCTCAGCAGACTGTCGGCATTCAGTGCAAGCTGCGCACAACCAATCGAAAGCTTACCGAAGGCGATGCGCGAATAGAGCTAAAGAAGGCGCTCGCTTTCACCCCAGCGCTCAGCGAGTTCTTTATCGTCACAACGGCAGATGACAATGTCACCTATGATGAAATCGCGACGAAGCTTACGCAGGAGCAAGCCGCGATCGGTCGCACGATCGATATTCAGATTTGGGGTTGGAATACGCTGCAGGATCGTATTGGCGAGGATCAAAAGGCGCTTGATGCCTTTGACCCTGGCCACAGTCCGATGGCTCAAAAGCTGGCTCAGATGGGTGAAGAGCAACTGTCCCAGGCGGATCGCACTCACCAAAAGCTCGATCAAAGCCTCGCGGTTCAACAAGGCAGCCATGCGCTGATCCAAGGCTTGGCGCAGGATGCGGCTAAGGGTGAGCAGCTGCTCACCCATTGGGATAAGCAGATCGATGCCTACCGTGACATGCTCAACGACGGACGGGTGAAGACCGCCTTGGAGTTGCTTACGAAGCTAGAAGAGACACTTACCTCAGCAGACGAAGCGCGCGTGCGAGCCAGGGTGCGTGCAAACATTGGATTGGCCCATCACAGGCTGGGTGATGAAAAACGCGGCGGAGAATGCCTGCTCGAAGCTTATGCGATCTATCCCGATGATGAACGGATCGCATCAAACCGGATATTGGGTCTTCAACTTTTGGGCCGGTTTGAAGAGTCGCTTGATGTCGCCAAGGCACGCCTAGAGCAAAACCCGGATGACAAAAACGCAGCAGGCTTCGTCTTTCAGGCGGCGATGCTATTGAAAGGCAAAGTCGACCCGTATGGAATTGTTCCGACAGGTGTGAGAGCTGAGACGCTGGTTCGGCTATACGAGTGCAGTTTCCTGCGTCAGCAAAAACGTCTGGATGAGTTCATCGAACTGGCTCTGCAAACTTGGCAGGACGATCCCGAAGACTATGACGCGCGGCGGATAGCCGCGGACGCTTTTCTGGAAAAGCGAATTGGGGATGGAAGGTTCCGCGAGTCCCCCTTGCGTGATCTGGAGGGGCGAAGCGATCTGGAGACAGCAGAAGAATTGCTATCAGAGATTTGGGAACGCACCCGACTCTACGATACTGCGAAGGAGGATCCCTATCTCACGAGCGGCTGCAATCTGGTAACGCTCTATCGAGCTTTGCAGCGCTCCGATGATGCGATGAGGGTCGCAAGGCAGCTTGTCGAGATTGCGCCAACAGACCGCAGAATTCGCACCGTGGCGGCTCATGCAGCGCTTGATCAGGAGCAGCTGAGCGAGGCTGAAGAGCATACGCGCGCGCTCGAGGATAGTGCGGAGAAAACCTCGCTTCTTCTCAATATCTGGTCAGCGAAGGGCGAGTGGACAAACATCCTAGACTACGCGACCGATAAGCGCCGTGGGCATATGACCGAGGAACTTCTCGAGCAGTTCGACACCATGGTGTTTCGAGCAAAATATCTCGCCGAAGAGCCGCTCGCGACGGAAAAAGAAGCCGAAGACCTTTTGGCTACATGGCCTGAATCGCTTCCCGTTCATACCATGGTGGCGGACTTTCTGAGCGGTAAGTCGCCTGAGCGTTTTGATGACGTTTTCGAGAAAGCGAAGGAGCTGGCACAGGGAGGCATTCTCTACGCTCAGCGGATCATGTTCGCGAACCTATGCCTGCTCACCGATAAGTGGCACGAGCTCATCGATACACTCGCTGGACATGTAACCACCGATATCGACACTCCACCGCTCAGTTGGTTGGCCATGGGCTATGCTAACGCCCATCGCGCAAGTGGAACGACCAGCTTTTTCCGTTCCCTGCCTGATAGCCTGATTGAGAAGAACGGCTACGCGCGCCTTGCAGCCGGAGCGCACTATAATCGCGGAGATCTGCGCGAGGCTGAACGCTACGCGCGCGTCGCTATCAAGGATCGCCCATCGGACTTACGAGCTCATCTCTTGTTGCATGGTGTTTTGCAGCGACGCAATGATCTGCGCGGTGCCACGCGGCACATTGCTCAACTCGACCCGGCACAGCTCGAAGGTCATGTCTCTGAAAAGCTTCGTCTTGCGCAAATTCTTCGTCAGGATGTTGATGCTGAGCGCGGTATTGCATTCGGTTTTGAGATAGCGGCGCATAATAGAGATGTGCGCGAGGTGGCTCTAGCCTGGCCAGGGTTTATCCTCTTCGATCAGAACTTACCTGATGACGTCTCCAAGGTGCCAATGGCGCGTGAGAACCTATGGTTCCGGCTGCGAGGGATTGATGGAGATGATGATGTCGAAGGCATCCTCACCGATGAAAAGATACCCGAGGCGCGCTGCTTCCCGCTCGACCACCCATTGTCCAAGCTGGTTCTGGGAAAGAAGGTCGGAGAAAGGTTCAACTTTCCCCAGCCCGTTGGACCAGATCGAGAGTATGAACTCGTAGAGCTCAAGCACCGTGCGGTCTGGCTTTTGCATCATATTATGGCGACGCACGCCGACCGGTTTCCCGAAGAAACGTCGATGTTCTCCATTAAGATGAAGGGTGACGATGTATCGTCCATTTTAAAGGTCGCAAAAGACAACTCCGAGCACGCACGCAGCATTCTCGATCTTTACGATGAGCACCCCACGCCTGTCTGTATGCTTGCACCAATGTACCGGCGCAGTGTGATCGGCATGGCTGAGCAGATTGCTGGAAACGGACGGGAGCTCAGAACCTGCCACGGAATGGGGCCGGAGCGTGCGCAAGCGGAAAAATTCGTTCGAGAAGCCCAAGGCAAAGGCGCGGTTCTAGATACACTTTCGGTTTGGCGAGCAATGCAATTTGGGATGCTCCCAGCCCTCCATGAGTGGTTCGGCACGTTGTACTTAGCTCAGTCGAGCTTCGATGAATTCCTCCAGATGCGCAGCGAGAGCGAGCTGTCTGCCAATCACGATCATGGTTCAATAGGATATATCAACGGGGAATACGTCCGCACTGAACAAAGCGCGGAGGAAGGCAAGAAGCTCGCAGAGAAGATCGATGAAGGGATATCCCTCATTCAGGAACACTGCGAGATTTGCCCTGTCGATGATGAGGAGTTCTCTGGGCCCGATCTGGGCGTTATTGCCCGGGATGCTGATCTCTTCGTCGATCCGATCCTGTTATCACGTGCCAAAGTTGTGCTTCTTCTCTCCGACGAGCTCAATCTGCGTCAGCTCGCGCAGCAATTTGCAGTCACCCGCAGTGCTTGGCTTCAGACGGCCGCCACGATCCTTGTTGAAAAAGGTCTGCTTAGCGATGACGAAGAATACTCGATCACTGCGAACCTCGCTATCTGGCGCCATGGTCACGTATCGCTAAGCGGTAAGACTCTGGCCGGCATCGCTGAGACGAGTCCAGAACCCGCATTCGGTTACTTCCAGGCAGCTGCGCGATATCTTGGTGGCACAGATGCGGACTTGCCATCGCATATCCTTGCAGCGTTAGGTGCCATGGAATTGCTATGGGCGTCTCATCTTCGAACCAGTGAACAAGGGCGTTGCGCCGGACATATGCTCGAGCGATTGATCAGTGAGCGTGTCCGTCGTCAGAACATTTGGCACAAGTTGCGGCTTAGATTAGCGGAGCGTTTGCCTCGTCATGTTGGTTGATATTATGCGGCTAGCTTGCGGTGTTGCAAGCGCCGATGTTGGATTGTCTTTCGTTTGATCCTTTCTCGCTTATTGATGATGGCTTCGGCCCTACCGAAGTAGGCGTCGGCAGGCGTTACGTTGTCCAGGCTCTCATGGTAGCGGTGATGGTTGTAATACTCGATGAAGGCTTCGATCTGGTTTTCTAGATCCCCGGGTAAGAAGTAATTCTCGAGCAGGACGCGGTTTTTGAGCGTCTGATGCCAACGCTCGATCTTGCCCTGTGTTTGCGGATGGAACGGCGCACCGCGCACATGGCTCATCCGGTTGACCTCGATGTAATCAGCGAGCTCTTCGGCGATGTAGCTGGGGCCGTTGTCACTGAGTAGTCTCGGCCTGTGCTTGACGCTGGCAGCAGCGCAACCAGAGGCTTCCAGCGCCATATCCAGCGTCTCGGTCACATCTTCAGCCCTCATCGTAGTGCATAGCTTCCAAGCGATGATATAGCGCGAGTAATCATCGAGCACGGTCGATAGGTACATCCATCCCCAACCGATAATCTTGAAGTAGGTAAAATCGGTCTGCCACATTTCGTTTGCGCGAGTGGTTGGAGTGTGGAACCGGTCAGCAGCCTTGATCACGGTGTAGGCTGGACTGGTGATCAGATCATGCGCCTTGAGCAGGCGGTAAACGCTTGCCTCGGACACAAAATAGCGCTTCTCATCAGTAAAGCGCACAGCCAGCTCGCGTGGTGACAACTCCGACTGCTCTAGCGCCATATCGATGATCTGCTCATGGATATGCGTCGGGATGCGGTTCCACACTCTGCTCGGCGCAGACGGCTTATCAGCCAAGGCTTCAGGTCCTCCTTCCAGATACCGGTCATACCAGCGATAGAACGTCCGGCGCGCTATGCCCAACCGATCCAAGGTCTGCTTGGCTGGCAGATGTGCTTACTCAACAAGGTGGATAATCTCCAACTTCTCAGATGCAGGATACCTCATTCTTCGTCTCCCCCATCCGCGATCATGCTTTTTTTGAGCAAACGGTTCTCGAGGGTTAGATCAGCAACGCACTCCTTCAGGTCGCGTGCTTTATGACGCAGATCCTTCACCTCATCGCTGGTCGCTGCACGAGCGGTGTCACCGGCAAGTCTGCGCTTGCCAGCCTCCATGAACTCCTTGGACCAGGTATAATACAGG
>JBARXS010000044.1:0-51692 GCA_049647465.1 Erythrobacter sp. | reverse complement strand
CTCACCATGTTGCCGCTGCTGAAACAGGGCTATTCACCGGACAGCGGCGTTGAGAAAGTCCTGATGGGCAAAGCCGCTGACAAGCCGATGGATGCGCTGGAAACGCCCGAGTTCCAGATCGGCATCTTCGACAGCCTGCCTCAGGACAAGCAGATCACCTTCCTGATGGAAGCGGTTGAGGGGATCGACAATGCCAAGCAAATGCTGGACGAAATGGTCGCCGAATGGATCGAAGGCGATGCCGATACTCTGGCCACGCTGATGAATGAGGGGCTGAGCGATGACGAGATCGCCACGGCGCTGCTGTATGATCGCAACGCCAACTGGACCCAGTGGATTGTGGAGCGGATGGAGACGCCGGGCACAATCTTCATCGCAGTAGGCGCAGGCCATCTTGCAGGTGAGAAGAGCGTGCAGGACATGCTGACCAAGCGGGACATCAAAGTCGAACGCGTTCAGTAGGTGACTGCTGACTGAGCGACGCCAAAACCGGTGTTATCAGGGCTGTACGGGGCAACGGGCCTCGCGCAGCCCTTTTTTAGCAATCTTGTGCAAAGGTGCGGGGGCTAGACATTGTTCACGCCTCCCCGCGATTGGGTGCGCTTGCGATCGTTATCCTTTTAGCAAGCCTTGGCGTGGAATTGCTGGCGATACCTTTCGGCGCTCAGAGTCCGGGAAAGGCATGAGGAAAGAGGCGTGATGAGTGAGTATATTTGGCTGTCGAAATCGTTGGGGCATGCAGCAAACTTCCGCGATCTGACAAGCGATCAGCTTGAGCGTGATCGGGATGAAGCGATTGAATGCGGGCGTCGAAGCTTGGCTGGAGAGTCGATGGGGCCAGAGTGCTTTCCGAAAGAAATCTGGCCGGTTGCGGGTGCGGGCAAAAGCGCTGCTTCGGCGTCGGCTGATTTTTTTGCGGGCGCGGCACATTGGATCGTGTCGGGTAGATTTGCAGAATTGTTGCGACAATTCGAAATGGGCGGCGCAAATCTCTATCCAGTGAAATTTCTGCAGGCGGATCGCGAGACTCCGGCCAAAGGCGAATGGTTCTGCCTCAATTTTGGTAACGTGCGTCGCGGATTGGCGCCGGACGAGTCCACCAGTTTGAGGCCAACATTCAAGCCAAATGAGTGGACGGTAAAGGCGGTCTTAGCAGATTTTGACGTCTCCTTTCGCATGAAGGACATTGGAGTAGAGGCTGCAATTTGGATCGACCCGTCGCTTATAAATGTGCTTTGTTTGAGTGCTCCTCTGGGCGATGCGATGCGCGACCGGGGCATTACCAAGGGCTTCAAGGGGCTCGGCGATATGATCCGGGGGCGCGTGATCTAACGGGCTTTGCCGATCAGCACACTTACGCCTGCCCCTAACTCCTGCCCCCAAGCTGCCGCCCCCCCCCTGCAACACACCATCGGTCCCGCGCAATTTTCTTGCCAAACGCGCCATCCCGCTCTAACGGGCGGCCCTTCGGCGCTCTGGTCATCCCTGGAGGCGGCGCGCCCGAACATATCTTTTAACACGCATTCGAAAGGCTTTGATTATGAGCGACGCTCTTACACTGCCGGCTGAACGCCGCGAACGGGCTGGCAAGGGAGCCTCCCGAGCACTTCGCCGCGAAGGTCGGATCCCCGCTGTTATTTATGGTGGCAAGGAAGAACCCCTTGCGATCCACATTGAAGAGAAGGAGCTGGTCCGCCAGCTGAATACCGGACACTTCATGAACTCGATCCTCCAGATCGAAGTGGATGGCAAACAGGTTCGCACCATTCCCAAGGACGTTGCTCTGCATCCGGTCAAGGATCGCCCTCTCCACGCCGATTTCCTGCGCCTTTCCAAGGACTCGAAGATCGAAGTTCAGGTGCCGGTGATCTTCATCAACGAAGAAGCATCGCCCGGCCTTAAAAAGGGCGGCGTTCTCAATGTGGTCCGTCACGAGCTGGAGCTGGTCTGCGCTTCGGACAAGATCCCGGACGAGATCGAAATCGACGTGACTGGCAAGGATGTGGGCGATTCGATCCACATCAGCGAAGTGACCCTGCCCGCAGGCAGCGAGAGCGCGATCACCGACCGTGACTTCACCATCGCAACGCTGGTCGCTCCGTCGGCTCTCAAGCGCAGCGAAGAGGAAGAAGACGAGACGGAAGCACCGGCAGCCGACGAAGTCGAAGCCACCGCTCAGAAGGACGACGACGAGTAAACCTCGACCCGTTGGTTCAACGCAATCACCAAGGCACCGGGCTGGGAAACCAGTCCGGTGTTTTGTTTTGCGCAATGGCTGGCTAGAGGCCGTACCCATGCAAATCTGGACCGGCCTTGGAAATCCCGGCGCGAAATATGCGCTGCACCGTCACAATGTCGGCTTTATGGCGATGGATGTGATCGCGCATGTGCACGGCTTTGGTCCGGAGCAAAAGAAGTTCGCAGGCCTTGCGCGCGAAGGGCGGATTGGCACGCACAAGGTGCTACTCCTGAAACCGGCGACATTCATGAATGAAAGCGGGCGCAGCGTGGGCGAAGCGATGCGCTTTTACAAACTTGAGCTCGAGGCTCTGACGGTATTTCACGACGAACTGGACCTGGCGCCGTTCAAGGTGAAGGTAAAGCAGGGCGGCGGCACGGCGGGGCACAACGGTCTGCGCTCCATTGACCAGCATCTGGGCCGCGATTTTCGCCGTGTCCGCATTGGCATCGGGCATCCGGGGCACAAGGATCGCGTGACAGGCCACGTGCTGGGCAATTACAGCAAGGCGGAGCAGGATGATCTGGCTGCGATGCTGGGTGCCATCGCGTCAGAGGCGGAGTGGCTGGCACAGGGCAACGACCCGCGCTTCATGAGCGAAATTGCCCTGAGACTTCAATAATGAGGCTCCAATAATGCGGCTCCAATAATGCGACTCCAATGACCCGAATGCAGTGACACAACAGTGAGCAATGCCGATCAACTCGCGGATATGTCTCAGGAAATGACAACGCCCAAAATCCTTGGCTTTATCAGCCTTCAGGCCGCTGCGTTCGTCGGCATCGGTTGGGGGTTGTGGCATCTGTCAGGCCGCCCGCATTCAGGCTTTGTCACCATCGGCGCGTGGGAGATCGGCTATGGCGTCGCGCTGGCTGCCGTGCTGATAGGGCTTGCAATCGCCCTCACCCGCCTGTTTCCCGCCGCTTCCGAATGGCTGGTGCGGTCTCAGGCTGGCAATTACCCGTTCCTGAAAGGAGGCATCTCTTTTCCGGCGATCATCCTGATCTCGATCTGTGCAGGGCTTGGTGAAGAGGCGCTGTTTCGCGGAGGGATACAGACGCTGCTGGGCGATTATGTCTCCGCCCCGCTCGCAATAATTGTCGCAGCCGCCCTGTTTGCGGTGATCCACTTTGCAAAGCCGGTGGTCAGCGCGCTGATCTTCGCCATCGGTTGTGTCTTTGGCGCGGTGTATCTTGCGACAGGCAGCCTGCTGGCCGTGATTGTCGCGCATTCTGTGTATGACGTCTATGCGATCTGGTCACTGCAAGAGGCGATGGCACGGCTGAACCTGTCCGATAACGCAGGTGAGCCGGGATAGCGTCATGAAACTCAATCAGGTTACCGTCGGCTGCACCGATTACGATGCGTCTGTTGCGTTTTATCGGGCGCTTGGCCTGACGCTGATCGTCGATGCCCCGCCCCGCTATGCCCGGTTTGAGACTGCGACGGGCGAGACATTCTCCATCCATCACGTCGATGCCGTGTCCGCGCCCACCACGGTCGTCTATTTCGAGACCGCGACGCTTGACCAAACCGTCAAAGCGCTCAAAGGGGCAGGCCTGACATTCATGAATGATCCCGTCGATCAAAGCTGGGGCTGGCGCGAGGCGCGTTTGCACGACCCTGCCGGAAATGAACTCTGCCTGTTCTGGGGCGGAGACAACCGGCGTTTCCCGGCCTGGCGCGTTGACGGGCAGACACACGATAACACCGAGGATTAGGTACAATGGGTTTCAAATGCGGGATTGTGGGCCTGCCCAATGTTGGCAAGTCGACACTGTTCAACGCCCTCACCGAAACGCAGGCCGCGCAGGCTGCAAACTATCCGTTCTGCACGATTGAGCCCAATGTCGGGCAGGTCGCAGTGCCGGACGAGCGGCTCGACAAGATCGCCGCCATCGCAAAAAGCGCAAAGGTGATCGCGACCCAACTGGGCTTTGTCGACATTGCCGGCCTCGTCAAAGGGGCAAGCGCGGGTGAGGGTCTGGGCAACCAGTTTCTCGGCAACATTCGCGAGGTCGATGCGATTGTGCACGTCCTGCGCTGTTTTGAGGATGACGATATTCAGCACGTCTCCAACCACGTTGATCCGCTGGCCGATGCCGAAGTTGTCGAGACCGAGCTGATGCTGGCTGATCTTGAAAGTCTGGAAAAGCGCGTCCCCAACGCCGAAAAGCGCGCGAAGAGCGGCGACAAGGATGCAAAGGTTCTGGCCAGCGTTCTTGGGCAGGCGCTCGAATTGCTGCGTGAGGGCAAACCGGCCCGCCTGACCGAACCCAAGGATGAGGAGGAGGCAAAAGCGTTTGAACAGGCGCAATTGTTGACCGCAAAGCCGATCCTGTATGTCTGCAATGTGGCCGAGGAAGAGGCGGCGGAAGGCAACGCCCTGACGCAAAAGGTCTTTGCCAAGGCCGAAGCAGAAGGCGCGCAGGCGGTGGTTGTCTCCGCCGCGATTGAGGCGGAACTGGTGGCCATGCCGGTGGAGGACCGCGCCGAATATCTCGAAGCACTGGGTCTGGAGGAAAGCGGCCTCGCCCGCGTGATCCGCGCCGGATACACGCTGTTGGGCCTCAAGACCTTCTTCACCGCCGGGCCGAAAGAATCGCGCGCATGGACCTATCCCGACGGTGCAAAGGCGCCGCAGGCCGCAGGCGAGATTCATACCGATTTCGAAAAGGGCTTCATCCGCGCAGAGACGATCGCATATGATGACTATATCGAGCTGAACGGCGAAGCGGGCGCAAAAGAAGCGGGCAAGATGCGTCAGGAAGGCAAGGAATATCTGGTGCAGGACGGCGATGTGATGCTGTTCAAGTTTAACGTGTGAGGGGTGGCTGGCGCCTAAAGTGCTGGCCAAGGGCCGGTAGCTTCACCGCAGCCTTAAATTGTTACCGCTAGCTCTAAATGTCACCACTTCCTGCAGTCGTGACCCAGCCCCCGATCGTGACTCAGCCCCTGATCGTGACTCAGCCCCCGATCGTGACCCAGCCCCCAAGTCGTCACCCCAGCGAAAGCTGGGGTCTAGAGCCTCAGAGCACGGCGCTTTTAGCCTGAGATCCCAGCCTTCGCTGGGATGACGCTTTATCCATTTTTGGATCGCCAAAAGCTAAATAGCATCTGATCAATGACAGATGCTTCAGCCATACACAGATGTAATCGCTCAGGTGCACGATTTGGCGATCTTCCACTCTATTGGTGAGATGAACACTCTCATGCTCTTTGATGTTGTTTTTGAATAAAACCTACTATTTTCCGTAAAATATTGGGATCGCAGCTTGCGTTTTTCGAAGCAGTCCTGCCATGTGGCATTCCTATTTTGATACCGGGTGCGCCATCAATTTCAAATTTCGAAACTGATACGCAATTTAGTCCAATCGAATCGCTTGGCTTTTGCCTCAATAGCCTGCCTAATTGGCGTTCACATGTAATAGGCCCTGTCGTGTCAACACTTTGCTCGCCGAATGGCCTAACTCTCTGTGTTGGTCCGTCGACAGCAGCGACAATCATGTCTTTGAAAATTTTCGCTCGGGCCTTCGTCATGAACAACCAAGTGTAAAACGCCAACGTAAGGAAAACCTGCGTGTAAGAGGCCATTGGCTTGAGTTATACCATATCTATCGGAGGACTTGTCCCAATTCGGACGACGAAGCGAGAGGCGCTTTATTTCGATTGCAGCGGTCATTCCAACATGGAGCATCCCATCTCGGTAAGGAACAATCATGAGGTCGATATCACCGGGTTGGCCTTCACGCGAAAGACCAAGTTCAGTTCTGGGTACATTACCGTAGAATAGATACTCCCATCCATCGGCTCCGCTCAACCCGTGAACATCCGTCATTACGAAACCAAATAGCTCGTAGTAACGCTTGTTTTCGTACAGCAAAAAGCGAACAAGCTCATGTTCGTTCATCTCATACAAAGGCTTATGCTTGTTGGTCATGTACCGAAAAAACCATCCCCCCCTCAATGCCGCCCAAACAGCTTCTCGACATCGTCCATGCTCAGCTTCACCCAAGTGGGTCGCCCGTGATTGCATTGGCCTGATCGCGGGGTTGCTTCCATTTCGCGCAGCAGCGCGTTCATCTCGGCCACGTTGAGCACCCGCCCTGCCCGCACCGATCCATGGCAGGCCATTGTCGCCAGCACATATTCGAGGCGTTCGGCGAGCAGCAGCGATCCGCTGTCTTCCTGCGGGCCATGTTTCGCAATGTCATCGGCCAGATCGCGCAGCAGCTTGCCCGTATCCGCTTTGGCGATGGCGGCGGGGACCGCGCGCACCAGCATTGCGCCCGGACCAAAGCGCTCCACGCTCAAGCCGAACCGCGCGAGACCGTCGGCAGCGTCTTCGAGGCGGTCGCAATCCGCCTCGTCCAGCTCCACAACATCGGGCACCAGCAAGGCTTGTGAGCGGGTCACCGCCTCTCCTGCTCCGGCGGCGCGCAGGCGCTCCAGCACAAGTCGTTCATGCGCTGCATGCTGATCCACAAGGACCAGACCGTCCGCGCTTTCCGCGACGATATAGGTGTTGGCAACCTGACCGCGCGCAATGCCCAAGGGGTAGTTCTGAACATCCTCGGGAAGCGGCGCGGCTTCTTCGGCGCGGCCTTGCGGCAAGGCATCGGCTGATGCGGAATTCCAGGCAGGGCGCGGTTCGCCAAGGGTGTGAGTGGCGGGCGGCGTTGACGGTGCCCAATCTCTCCCGTCAAAGATAGAGCGCAACGCCGCGGGTTCCTCGCGTCCTTGGCGCCCTGCCGTTTCGCTGCTTGAGGGCAGGACCGGCTCGGCCTGCCAGCGCCCCATCGCGGCGCGGTCCGGCCCCTGAGCAGACCGCCGGTCTCCCGTCGCAAGCGCCTGTCGCAAGCCCGAAACGATAAAGCCTCGCACACCCTTTGCGTCGCGAAAGCGCACCTCGGTTTTTGCCGGATGGACATTCACGTCCACATCCTGTGGCGGCAGATCGAGAAACAGCGCAAGCACCGCGTGGCGATCACGCGCAAGCATATCGGAATAGGCCCCGCGCACCGCCCCGACGAGCAGCTTGTCTTTCACCGGACGGCCATTGACGAACAGATATTGATGGTCGGCAACACCGCGATTGTAGGTCGGCAGGCCTGCGAGCCCCGTCAGCCGCATCGTGCCGTGGCCGGTCTCCCGTTCCAGGTCGATGGCGACCGCATTGTCCTTCAGTTCCCGCGCGACAATCTGGGAAACGCGCGTGGGTAAATCTTCGTTGGGCTGCGTCGCCAGCGCCTTGCGCGTCTTGCCCTCAGACCCGTTCTCCATCGTGAAGGCAATATCGGGGCGCGCCATCGCCAACCGCCGCACAATGTCGAGGCAGGCAATGTACTCGCTGCGCGGGGTGCGCAGGAATTTGCGGCGCGCAGGGATTCTGGCGAACAATTGCTCCACGCGAACCCGGGTGCCGACGGGCAATGCCGCCGGGCTGTCCTCCATCCGCTCCCCGTGATCGATGATCGTGCGCCAGCCTTCCTCCACGCCCGATATACGGCTTTCAATCGTCAGCCGGGCGACACTCGCAATCGAAGGCAAGGCCTCCCCGCGAAAGCCGAGGGTAGCGACAAGCTCAATCGCGTCATCGGGCAATTTGGACGTGGCGTGGCGTTCCAGCGCGAGGCCGATATCGTCGCGCGTCATCCCGCACCCGTCATCGGTGACTTCCAGACGGGTCAGCCCGCCATCGGTCAGCACAACACCGATTCGATTCGCGCCGGCATCAACCGCGTTTTCGACCAGCTCTTTGAGCGCTGCGGCGGGCCGTTCCACCACCTCTCCGGCGGCAATTCGGTTAACCAGATCGGACGGAAGGCGGCGAATATGCGGCATTTGTCGCAGACTACCTGTCAGCGAGCGCAAATTCGAGGGTAGCGGTGCATAATTACCATAAC
This sequence comes from Erythrobacter sp., assembly GCA_049647465.1. GTDB lineage: Bacteria > Pseudomonadota > Alphaproteobacteria > Sphingomonadales > Sphingomonadaceae > Erythrobacter. Next base: position 43,547 of record JBARXS010000044.1, on the reverse strand, counting down.
TCTCAACAAATTTTTTGGCCTTTTTGACAAGGTTTCGCTAGGCGAAGTCATCAACGGGTCACTGACGAAACGGCTTTGGCGTGAGGTGGGTCTCGCACTTGGCTGTCCTTCGGCAATTCAACGGAAAATGATAAGACATGAGTTTCTTTGCCAACCTTTTCAAATTCGGCTCGCAGAACATGGCGATCGATCTGGGCACGGCCAATACGCTGGTCTATGTGGAGGGTCAGGGCATCATCCTGAATGAACCGTCCGTGGTCGCGATTGAGACGATCAACGGGACCAAGCGGGTGAAAGCCGTGGGTGACGATGCAAAGATGATGATGGGTAAGACGCCTGACACGATCGAGGCCATCCGCCCCTTGCGTGACGGCGTTATCGCCGACATCGAAATTGCCGAAGAGATGATCAAACACTTCATCCGCAAGGTGCATGGCAAGCGCAATCTGTTCCGCTATCCCGAAATCGTGATCTGCGTTCCCTCGGGCGCGACCTCGGTGGAAAAGCGCGCGATCCGCGATGCTGCCTCCAATGCGGGCGCATCCGAAGTGTACCTGATCCTTGAACCGATGGCAGCGGCTATCGGTGCGGACATGCCGGTGACCGAACCGGTTGGCTCAATGGTTGTCGATATTGGCGGCGGCACCACCGAAGTGGCCGTCCTCTCATTGCGCGGACTGGCCTACACCACATCTGTGCGCACCGGCGGGGACAAGATGGACGAAGCCATCGTCTCCTATGTCCGGCGACACCACAACCTGTTGATCGGCGATGCCACGGCGGAACGGATCAAGAAGGATTACGGCATCGCTGTCATCCCCGAAGACGGCATAGGTGAGACGATCACCTTGAAGGGCCGCGACCTTGTGAACGGCGTGCCCAAGGAAATCACCATCAATCAGGCGCATGTGGCAGAGGCCCTGTCCGAACCCATCGGTGCCATCGTTGAGGGTGTCCGCATCGCTTTGGAAAACACGGCGCCGGAACTGGCCGCCGACATTGTCGACCAGGGCATAGTATTGACCGGCGGCGGAGCGCTGATCCGTCGTCTTGATGAACATCTGCGAGAGGAAACCGGTCTGCCGGTCTCTATCGCGGAAGACCCGCTGACATGTGTTGCGATCGGCACTGGCCGCGCCATGGAAGATCCCATTTATCGCGGCGTGTTGATGACAGCATAAACGGTTGCCCCGCCCTTCAACCGGCGGGACACTGACCAGGGGAAACCTAGGTAAGGAGAAAGGGGCCATGGCGCCGCCATCATCGCGCCGAACGGGCTTCTCTAAGAAAGCGCAATATTCGGTGTTTACCGGATATTTGCTGGCCATACTTGGCGCGCTGCTCGGCCTTGCGCTGCTTGCGCTGTCCTTGTGGCAACCCACCGCCATGGCTCCCTTGCGCGGGGCTGCTCAGGATGCGGTATCACCTGTGGGCGAAGGCACAGCGGTCGCGCGCTCTACCTCAGGCAGCGTGTGGGACACTGTCACCGCATATTGGAATGCCGGTCAACAGAACACGGAATTGCGCAATGAAGTCGAGATCGCGCGTATCCGCCTTGCCGAGGCGCAATCAGTCGCATCGGAGAACGAGCGGCTCAAATCCCTGCTGGCTCTGGCCGAGGGAGAGATAGAGCCCGTCGCGACAGGCCGTCTCATCGGCTCAAGCTCCACCAGCAGTCGCCGTTTCGCCTATCTTGGCGTGGGCCGCGCTGACGGGATCAAGGTCGGAATGCCGGTGCGATCCGCGCGCGGCGTTGTGGGCCGGGTGCTGGAGGTTGCACGCAATTCTTCGCGCGTGCTGCTGTTGACAGACAGCGAGAGCGTCCTGCCGGTGCGCCGCGCGGCGGATGACACGGTCGCTTTTGCAGAAGGGCGCGGCGATGGTCTGCTTCGCATCCGCCTGATCAATCTGGGACTTAACCCTTTGGAAGTCGGCGATGTCTTCGTCACCAGCGGCGCGGGCGGCTATTATCGTCCCGGTGTCGCGGTCGCAATTCTTAGCGAGCTCACCTCTGACGGCGGGATTGCCCGATTGGTTGCGGACCCGTCTGCGACCGATTTCGTAAGCGTCGAACCGATTTTTGAGCCCGTCGCCGTGGGCGCGGCGCGAACTCCGGTTGAACAGCGCCTTGATCCTGCGGCGGGTAGCTCCACCTCCGGGCAGGCAGGCAACTGATGGAACGCTACAGCCCATCGGCCCGATCAGACGTCTATGGCAATCGCATCAACCGCGCGCAATCGCCGTGGCGTGCGCAAAGCGTTCCCTATGCGACGATCATTATCGCCTCGCTGCTGCCCTTCGTTCTGCTGGCGGATGTGATGCCGATCCTTCCTCCTCTGGGATTTATCATGCTGCTGGGCTGGCGGATTATGCGTCCCGGCGTGATGCCGCTGTGGGTAGGAGTGCCGCTTGGCGCGTTTGACGATCTGTTCAGCGGGCAGCCTTTTGGCAGCGCGATCCTGCTATGGTCACTGGCGATGATCATCCTTGAACTGATCGAGACCCGTTTCCCATGGCGCGGTTTCTGGCAGGACTGGTTCACCGCCAGTCTAGCCATTGTCAGCTATATCGTTTGCGCAATGGTGGTTTCGGGCAGTCAATTAACCGCGCATATGGCACTTGCCGCTGTGCCGCAGGTCGTCTTGTCGATCCTGCTTTATCCGTTTTTGGCGCAAGTTATCGCTGCGCTCGACCGGTTTCGCCTCTCCCGATCACGGAGGGTCGGGTGAAGAACTGGTTTTCGAAGGGGAAAAGCACCACACGCCGCGGCCCCGTTGTCACTTCATCCACCCTAAAGAACACGTTTGACCGGCGCGCAATGGTGATCGGCACGATCCAGGGCGGCGTGGGCGTGTTGCTGGCCGGGCGCATGGGCTATCTCGCGATTGCCGAGAACGAGAAATACCGGCTGCAATCCGAAAGCAACCGGGTGAACCTGACGCTGATCCCGCCGCGTCGGGGCTGGATACTGGATCGCAACGGTGCCCCTCTCGCCTCCAACCGGGCCGACTTTCGTGTCGATATCATCCCCGAACGGCTCGAAAACGCAGAGGACACGATTGACCAGATCGGTGAATTGCTCTCGCTGGAGCCGACCCGCATCGCCGATTTACAGCAGAAAGTCGCGCAATCCTCGGGCTTTCAACCCATCGAAGTCGCGAGCGGTCTGGATTACGAACAATTCGCCGCGCTCAGCGTGCGCCTGCCCGATATGCAAGGGGTCGTGCCGCAACGCGGATTCTCTCGCTTTTACCCCACCGCTTCCAGTGTTGGGCACCTGATCGGCTATGTCGGCCCCGCCAACGCCGAGGAATATGCCTTGGAAGACCGCAACCCGCTGCTCGTCACGCCCGGGTACAAGATCGGCAAGGACGGGCTGGAAAAGCAATTCGAGACCGAATTGCGCGGCGTTCCGGGGGCGCGGCGCGTCGAAGTCACCGCTTCGGGGCGGATCATCCGCGATCTGGAAACCCGTGACGATATTCAGGGCGATCCGGTCAAGCTGACAATTGACGGGCCGTTGCAGGATTATGCAGCGCGGCGCATCGGGCTGGAAAGCGGCTCTGTCGTCGTGATGGACTGCGACACGGGCGATCTTTTGTGCATGGCATCCATGCCAAGTTTTGATCCCAACAGTTTTTCCGACGGCATCGGCAGCGTTGAATATGCGATGCTGCGAGAGAATGACCGCGTGCCGCTCCGCAACAAAGTGCTGCAAGGCCTTTACCCGCCTGGTTCTACTGTTAAACCAATGCATTGTATGGCGTTTCTGAAAGCGGGGGTGAAGCCGGAAGAGAGCATTACATGCGGCGGCGGGCGGCGTATCGGCAACCGTTTCTTCAACTGCTGGAGCAATCACGGCCGGGTCGATATGGCTAAGGCGATCTATCAAAGCTGCGACAGCTATTTCTATCACTTCGCCCAGCAGATCGGCTTTGACAAGGTTGCCCAGATGGCGACCGAGATGGGCCTGGGTCAGCAATTCCCACTGCCTGTGAACAGCCAGTTTTATGGCACTGTTCCCAATCCGGAATGGAAGCAGAAGAAGTTTGAGCGCCCTTGGGAACCGTTCGACACCGTCAACGCCTCCATCGGTCAGGGATATTACCTTACCAGCCCGCTACAACTTGCGGTGCTGAGCGCGCGATTGGCGACTGGCAAAGTGCTCAATCCGCGCCTCGTGCTGGATGGTACGGTGCCCGATCCCGTCAGCTACAATTTCAAAGACGAAGAGATTGCCTATATCCGCAAGGCCATGAGCGATGTGGTCAATGGCCCGGGCACAGCAGGGCGCGCGCGGCTGCCCCTGCCTGATATCAAAATGGCGGGTAAAACCGGCACAGCCCAGGTGGTTAGCCTGAGCATTTCAGACGGGCGCAGCGGCCCTTGGAAGTATCGCGACCATGGATTGTTCGTGTTCTTTGCCCCGCTCGACAAGCCAAAATATGCAGGCGCGGTCGTGATTGAGCATGGGGGTGGCTCCGGCTCTGCCTATCCGATTGCCCGCGACGTGATGACCTTCCTCTTCGATCCGCAAAAAGGCGTCGACGCGCTCAAAGCGCTGGAAAAGCAATGGGGCGGAACCGCGCAGCAGCGGCTCGAACAACGCTATGCCGCCTATGCAGCCGAACGCGGAGCCGCCGTAACCCCGCCCCCGCGCCGTGATGAAGACATTTTCGATCTGGTCGAAGCCGAGGCGCGCATCGCCGCCCAGCAATCGGAAGCGATCGCCGATGATGTGATCGCCCCGCGCGCCAATCCAACGGCATCAGCCAATCCGCCGACCCCCAATCAACCCGCCGACGGGGCAGCAAACGGGGCACCACGATGAGCCTGTCCCCGACCACCGCCCGTCGCAGCGTCATACCAGAGCCGCTGGCGCGCCAGCCATGGGGCATGTTGATCCCCCTGTTTCTGCTCGTGGCCTTCGGAGCAGCGGTGCTGTTCTCTGCGGCCGGCGGTTCGATGACCCCCTATGCATCCTCTCATCTGCTGCGCTTTACAGTTACGCTGGTGATGGCCCTGATTATCGCCGCCCTGCCCCGCGACCTTGTGAAATTGCTGACCTATCCTGCTTATATCACGACACTTTTGATGTTGATCGGCGTGGAAATCATCGGGCAGGTCAATGGCGGGAGCCAGCGCTGGCTCAACCTTGGCTTTATGGTCCTGCAACCCTCTGAGCTGATGAAGCCGGTGATCGTGGTGACGCTGGCTCATTACTTTTCCACCCTGCCCGTGGGCATGATTGCGAGCTGGCGCGCGCTGGTTGTTCCCGGAGCGTTGATCGGCATTCCGGTGGGGCTGGTCCTGCTCCAACCCGATCTTGGCACGTCCCTGGCTATCGTGTTCGGCGGCGGAGTTGTAATGCTGTTGGCGGGCCTCCCGCTCAAATGGTTCGTGGGTGCGGGCGTTGCCGGAGCCGCCGCTGCGCCGCTCGCCTTTTTCTTCGGACTTCAGGAATATCAGCAGCGCCGTGTCCTTACGATGTTCAATCCCGAGGCAGACGCGCTGGGTGCGGGTTACCACATCGCCCAGTCAAAGATTGCGATTGGATCTGGCGGTATTTTCGGCAAGGGCTTTAACAACGGGTCACAAAGCCACCTGCAATATCTGCCCGAACCGCATACCGACTTTGTCTTTGCGACCATGGCTGAGGAATGGGGGCTGATCGGCGGATTGTTCGTGCTCGCCGTGTTCAGCATCATCCTGCGCTGGGGATTGAAGGTCTCGCGCGAGGCCACTGATCGCTTCTCCCGCCTGCTCGCCGCAGGGATGGCTGCGACGATCTTTTTCTACATCGCGGTCAACCTGCTGATGGTGATGGGCATGGCACCCGTCGTCGGCATTCCCCTGCCCTTTATGAGTCACGGTGGATCCTCGATGCTGACCAACATGATCTGCATCGGCGCGCTGATGATGGTCAATCGCTGGAACCAGAGGGCACCGCGCGGCGGATTGCTGAGTGGGTAGAGCGCCCTAGACCCTGAGCAGGCCTAGTTTCATCGCGGTAACAATGGCGCCGACACGATCGGACGCGCCCAGCTTGGTATAAATCCGCTTGGTATAGGTTTTGACTGTGTCGCCTGACAGATTGAGAATGGTGGCGATGCTCTTGATCGACTTGCCCCGCGCAACCCATTGCAACACTTCGCTTTCGCGGTCAGAGAGTTCCGGTACCGTGCTGTTGGCATCAAGCAATACGCAAACTCGTTGATGCGCGGCCTGCGGCACAGAGCGGACGATACCAAGCTGTTCGGGAGAAACCTGCGATATCGGCTTGCCGAAATCAAATGAAGCATAGGCATCGCGGCCGCGCGGTCCGAACAGGGGCAAGCCAAAGCCGTGGATCAAGCCTGCCTCATCCATAGCCTTGAAATACGCTTCATGTTCAGGAGTGTTGGGCCACATAGTTCGAGCATCTTCCCATGTCAGCATCGCGCCGTGGAGCATGGTGCGTTCTGGGATGGGATCGTTCAGCCGGAATTCGGATTGCTCATATTTCTCCAGCCAATCGGCCTCAAATCCATCCGCATAGACGACGGTGAGCATCGAATTGGGCGCGCCAAATTGCGGCGTCATATGATAACTTCGCCGGATTGCACCCTGCTCGCTACACACCCTGTTTGAATAGCGCAGCACATCACCAAGGTCGGTCAGCTCTTCGATCTGAGAGAAATATCGCTGCATGATACATGTTATTACAGGAAGTCCCCCAGTTGGGCGACTTTCCGTAAACGTCAATTACGACCATATTGATCAGGCTATCAAGAACACCGGACGTTCGGGTCGCACACGTTGGTTAACGCCAGCGTAATCCGTTTGCGTCCGGGTTAAAGTCCTGGCGGTGGTGGCCCCCCAATATCCGCCACCGTCAGGCATTACGCTTCTGAAATTGAGGGATTTTTGCGTGGCATGGTCTGACAAGCAGCACGCGCGCTCGCCTGATACACAGGCCGCAGCGGACAGCACAATTCCTGAAGGCAGGGAACTTCACGGCGGGCGCGAGCGGCTTCTGGCTGCGCTCATGATCGACGCAATCGGGCACCGGCAACAGCTGGGTGCCATCACTACACTGCGTGATCTTCACACCTTGCTGGACGTACCTCAACCCGTCGCCTTGCGAGTCGCCTACCAGCTGAAACATGACGGCACTGCCCTGATTGACGCCAACGTCACCGACGCTTTCGCTTCGGAAATCAGGCTACACGCCGGAATGCAGGGCCGCATTGACCCGACACGAAATCGCCCCGATCTCGCGGAAGATTGAGCCGCAATCAGGTGAAGAAAACACGCTTTCACCCTAGGTAGCGGGATGAAAGCCTTGATATCGCCGTAAGGGACGCTAAATGCAGCGCCTCGCTTGATTCGAGCGGATTTTCCGCCCGTTCAGGCCAATCCGATCTGCATCGGAATGGACGCATAGCTCAGTTGGTAGAGCAGCTGACTCTTAATCAGCGGGTCCTTGGTTCGAACCCAAGTGCGTCCACCACCATCCATCGCGGTTAATTCCGGGTTGCTTCAAGAGGCAAAAAGCGCGCCTGCGTGAGCACGCTCTTAACCCCAATTCTTCTATCCCAATGCCATCACTCGCGCATTGTGCCTTTTGGGATGGACCTTTGCTCTTTTGCTCTTTGCAGGGCAGAGCCCTTTGCGTGCCGATAATCAGGCACTTACATACGCATCACCGCTGGACCTGGACAGCGACACACCACAGCGAATCCTGCCCGGCTCGTATGGCGAGGGCGATACGGAAAATCGCAGGGAAGTGCTGCGCGCCATACGCGAAGCAGCGTACCGCACCGGGGTCGATTATGAATACCTTCTCGCCTCGGCTGAGATCGAATCCGGCCTGAACCCCAAAGCCAGTGCAGAAACGTCGAGCGCCAGTGGCCTGTTCCAGTTCATCGAGAGCACGTGGATCGCCAGCTTTGATCGCCACGCCGATGATCTGGGTATTACGCGGCAGGAGGCAAGCGCGGCAGCGGACCATGCCCACGAAGCGTATTCAGACCCGCGAAGGGCTGTTCTGGATTTGCGACAGGACCCGAAAGTTGCTGCTCTGATTGCGGCTGCCGATACGGTGGAGAACGGCGAGGCGCTTGAACAGGTGCTCGGGCGCAAGGCTACGAATGCCGAATTGTACCTCGCACATTTTCTTGGCTCTTCGGGCGCTTTGCAGTTTCTGAGGTCGTGGCAAAGCAACCCGCAGACACGGGCTTCGCGCATTTTCCCGAGTGCCGCGCGCGCCAACCGCTCGATCTTCTACACGCAATCGGGACGCGCGCGGTCGCTGGATGCGGTCCGCGCCTTGATCGCCCGCAAGATCCGGCGCAATTCAGCGCGATTGCTGGCATGGTCATCGGGAGCAAGTGCGGACTGGCTTAAGTCCGTGAATATTTCGCGATTACAATTTATTGGATGCAAGAGCTCGAACGCCACTTCAGGCAATCCGAGTGCCGTGGAAGCATCGCCACTTGCGGCTGAATTGGGCGCGGCAAAAGAACGAAAGTCCGTCGCATCATACGACAATGCAGGCGCTGCATTAGAGAATGAAAATGTGGATATTTCTGAGTGCATTAGCGCCCCCAAGAGAGACTTCACAGCAGGATTTGTTGCCAGAACCTTACCTACATCGTCTGGCGGTAAGGTTTCGTCAACACATGAGGGTTTCCGCAGCCTCGACCCTTGCGATCACATTGAAATGTGCTATGTGGGATACATGAGCACATCGATCATCACACGCGTTCGCGATCTCGTGAACAGCGGAGAAATGACCAGGGCCGGACTTGCCCGCGCCGCCGGTCTCCATGCCAACACCCTGCGTGACGCTGCGGAAGAAGACTGGAATCCAACTTCGGAGACCCTGCAAAAGCTCGAAATGTTTCTTGATTCCAACGATGAGCGCCCCGTTCTCGTTGGAATTGAGGAAATCATCGATGAGGCCCGCAATGGTCGCATGTATATTCTGGTCGACGATGAGGACCGCGAAAACGAAGGCGACCTGATCATCCCGGCGCAAATGGCGACGCCTCCCGCCATAAACTTCATGGCGACCTATGGACGCGGCCTCATCTGTCTCGCACTGGACAAGGCGCGGGTCGACACACTCGGCCTTGAGCCGATGAGCCGCAACAACAAGGAAAGCATGCAGACCGCTTTCACAATCTCCATCGAAGCGAAGGATGGCGTGACCACCGGCATCTCTGCTGCAGACCGCGCCCGCACCGTCTCTGTCGCGATCGACAGCACAAAGGGCGCCGATGACATTGTGACACCCGGCCACGTGTTCCCCCTCGCCGCGCGCGAAGGCGGCACTCTGGTCCGTGCGGGTCACACCGAAGCGGCTGTGGATATCTCACGCCTCGCGGGCCTCAATCCCAGCGGCGTCATTTGTGAGATCATGAACGAAGATGGCAGCATGGCGCGGCTTGATGATCTGGTGGAATTTGCGCGCAAGCATGATCTAAAGATCGGGACGATCCGCGACTTGATCGCCTATCGTATGCGCAACGATCATCTGGTCGAGCGTCTGGGCGAAAGCGCGTTTGAGAGCGACTATGGCGGCCCATGGCGCATGATCACCTATCGTGACCGCGTCGCCAATGATGAAGCGTATGTCCTGCAAAAAGGCCGCGTCATTGACGGTGAAGCCACCCTCGCCCGTGTTCACCCCATCTCTGTCTTTGACGATGTTCTGGGCGCACCCGGCCCGCGCAAACGGACACTTCAACGCGCGATGCAGGCCGTGGGAGAGCATGGTTCGGGCATCATTGTCATTCTCACCACCCGCGTGGGCTCTGGCGGCGAGTGGACACAGGACGAGGAAATCCGCAATATCGGCATCGGTTCGCAAATCCTTGCCGACCTGGGCGTTCACGACATGATCCTGCTGTCCAATTCGCGCCCCGATCTGGTCGCGCTCGAAGGCTTCGGCATCACCATCACCGATTTCCAGTCGATCCCGGAGTAACTGACATGGCTCGCATTCTGATTGTCGAAGCGCGTTTCTATGCGCATCTCAATGACATGCTGATCGAAGGCGCAAAGGCTGCGATAACTGCCGCCGGCCACGAAGCCGAAGTGCTGACAGTGCCCGGCGCACTTGAAGTCCCCGGCGCCATCTCCCTTGCCGCTGACACCGGCGATTACGCCGGTTTTGTTGCGATTGGCGTGGTGATCCGGGGTGAGACGTATCACTTTGAAATCGTCGCGGGTGAAAGCGCGCGGGCGATTATGGCTTTGACGATGGACGGTATTCCCATCGGCAATGGCATCCTCACCACCGAGAACGAAGCGCAGGCTCTGGTGCGATCTGACCCGGGACAAGGCAACAAGGGCGGTGAGGCGGCAAAGGCGGCGCTGGCATTGCTGGCGCTGGCAGAGCGGTTTGGCTGAGGGCCGTCACGCGTTTCAGCCGCCTGTAACTACGTAGTTTCCCTCTATAGCATTCCTTCAGTGAAACCGCTGATACGTGCGAGAGCGATACCGCGCGTCAAGATGCGGCGCCAGACTGGTGACTCGGGGGCATTTTTCTCCGCGATCAGGTTCCAAAAGCACTCCGGTAAAGAGAGTGCGGAGCAAAACATGTTGGGGAACGACTTTGGACGACAGCATTGCTGCGCTGCCCGATCATACCGGCACAGCGCCCATACTCCATACACTGGAGACCCAGCTAATTGAGCTGGACCGGATCGGTTCGCAAAAAGCTGCTGCGCATCTTGATGCTGCGATACAACAATTGCGGCGCGATCTGGAAACAGAGCGGATCAGCACTCTTGCTCCTGCTCAAGGAAACACGGCTGCTTGAATGCCAACCAGCAATTTCCGGGCGATAACAACGCACATGCGTATTTGCCCGTAAAGCCAAACGACGCGTCTGCCGATATTACGAACGGCATGAGGTTCATCAGCGGCTCGGTCTTCCTGACCGGGTGGAAATAGGCTCATCGCGCTGGAGGCGATTACCACGGTGACATTTTCCGTTTCCGAGAATTGCTGCGCTGGAGCGTGGGCCAATGGTCTTGCTGCCAATCCGTCGACCGTCCGGCACCCGGTTCAGGGGGTTTCGTGGAATGGATGAACGGCGCGTTCCCGCCACGCGTGCGGATACAGATCGCGATGATGAGACGGAACTGGACGCGATTGAGGCAGAAGACAGTGCCGCGCAGGCTTCAACCCCGTTAGCGCCTCGCCGCAAGGGGCCATTGACACACAGGCCCCGCGCTCAGGCAGAGCTGTCTGCGGAGGCGGTTGCTGCCAGTCTGGCTGCTCGTGCCAGAAAGGCGGACGCATCCCTGCCTCAGCGTGACCGTTCCAATGTGGCGGACTTGCATGGCGAGCCCAAGGTGGGCCGCGATGTATCGCCGCAAAGCCCCGTGTCGCGGTTAACTCCGGCCACAGACCTGCGCCCTTTTGCAGACCAATTGGTTGCAATTGCCGAACAATTGCGGAGCGGCGACTTTCAGTCGCCTGATGCCATCGCAAACAGCCTGTCTTCGGTCGGCAAAGCCGCGAATGCCCAGCTCGCCAATGCCCAGACGGCGCAAATACGCTCAATCGACAGCGCCGGAGCCAACGAGGCTGAGATCGCATCGCTCAGCCGTGCCCAGCGCCGCAAGGTCTTCGCGGATATGGCCCGCGCGACCTATGCCAAGCGCCGGAAACGCAGCGCTATTTTCGGCGATCCCGAACTGTTTGGTGAGCCCGGTTGGGACATTCTACTCGATCTTTATATCGCCCAGGCGGAGGAAAAACCCGTTTCGGTTTCCAGTGCTTGCATCGGGTCGGCCTCCCCGCCCACCACTGGACTGCGATGGCTTGGCGTGCTTGCCGAACAGGGCCTCATCGAAAGGGAGCACGATCCCGAAGATCAACGCCGCGTTCTGGTCCACCTTACGCAAAAGGGCCTTAGTGCGATGGACGAGTATTTCTCCAGCAGCGCGAGCACCTATGGTGACCGCCGCGCTGCCCGCGCCTGAGCCGGTTTGTCCGCCTGCCCCGAAAAAGGGACAGCCAGCTCAGGCGCATAGGGCTTTGTCGGCCCGCACAACGCCAGCGTATTCCTTAACCTGCAAGCACGCCAAAACACCCCTTGCCAGCGTAAACAGCGCTGGAGCCAAGCTCTTCTTCGATGCGGATCAACTGGTTGTATTTGGCGAGACGATCTGACCGGGCGAGTGAGCCTGTCTTGATCTGCCCGCAATTGGTCGCAACCGCCAGATCGGCAATGGTTGCGTCTTCGGTTTCACCCGAACGGTGGCTCATCACCGATGTGTAACGCGCGCGGTTCGCCATATCGACAGCGGCCAGCGTTTCGGTAAGCGTGCCGATCTGGTTGACCTTTACCAGCAGGGAATTCGCCAACCCGTCGGCGATCCCTTGTGAAAGGCGTTCAGGATTGGTGACGAACAGATCATCACCGACCAGCTGGACACGATCACCGATGGCCTGTGTCACGGCGGCCCAACCCTCAAAGTCATCTTCGCTCATGCCGTCTTCGATCGAGTGGATCGGATAATCATTGCACAATTTGGCGAGGTAGTCGGCCATCCCTGCGCTATCAAGACTCAGGCCCTCGCCGGAGATTTCATATCTGCCGTTCTTGTAGAACTCAGTCGCCGCGCAATCGAGCGCCAGCACAATATCCTCACCCGGGGTAAAACCCGCTTCGCTGATCGAGGCCATGATGAAATCAAGCGCGGCGCGCGTGCTGGCCAGATCAGGGGCAAAGCCGCCTTCGTCGCCGACGCTGGTGGCAAGTCCCTTTTGCGCGAGGCCTTTCTTCAGGGTGTGGAAGATTTCCGAACCCCAGCGCACACCCTCTGCGATGCTGTCCGCGCCCACCGGCATGACCATGAATTCCTGAATATCAATCGGGTTATCGGCATGTTCGCCGCCATTGATGATATTCATCATAGGTACGGGCAGGACATGAGCAGACACTCCGCCGACGTAGGAATAGAGCGGCAGCCCCCGCGCATTCGCCGCCGCCTTTGCCACGGCAAGGCTTACGCCCAGAATGGCGTTCGCGCCCAGACGACCCTTATTGGTGGTACCATCCAGACTGATCATCGCATGGTCGATGTCGCGCTGGTCCTCGGCATCGAATTCATCGATCAGCAGATCGCGGATTTCGGTGTTTACGGCCAGAACCGCTTTCAATACGCCCTTGCCCTTGTACCGGGCGGCGTCGCCATCGCGCAGCTCAACCGCTTCGTGAGCGCCGGTTGACGCACCTGAAGGCACCGCTGCACGGCCAAAGCTTCCATCATCGAGCAGAACATCCACCTCAACAGTCGGATTGCCCCGGCTGTCGAGAATTTCGCGGGCATGCATATCGGCGATGACGGTCATAGTTGGCTCCGGCTGGAATGTGTTGTATAGAGGTAAGACACCGTACTCGGGGTCGATTCCAAATGCGAAAATGTGTTTGTCGTCTCCGAGGGGGATTGCTTGCTTTACGGCCCTGGTTCCGACTTGCGTCACCCCCTATGCGCACGGATCAGGACACGCAACCTAACGGATTGGCGAGAACCGGTGGGGAATATGTGGTTATCTGATAAGTTTGGAACGGTTGACCGCTTTTGACCATTGGTTTTGTATATGACAAAGGGCATTTGAACATTATGGCTGAAACCAAAACAACGAAAACTCCCGCGAAAACCCCGGCAAAGGGCGGCAGCGCGCGCAAAACAACGACGGCGAAGAAAGCCGATCCAAAAAAGAGCGCGGCAACGGCGAAGGCCGCTGATCCTACACCGAATGGTGTGGTTGAGGCGAAGAGCCGATTCAACGCAGCACTTGAAGAGGCCAAAGCGGGTGCGGCGGCGTTGCGAAGCGAGGCGACGATCCGCGCCGAGACTGCACGCGAAACGGCGCGCGAAACTGCAAAGACGAAAGGCGATGATCTGATGGGCGATGCCAAGCAATATGGTGAAAAGGCAAAGACCAAAGCGGCTGATCTGGCGGTTGACGCAAAAGGCGCAGCCAGCGACGGCATCGCATCGCTCGGTCAGGTTGTCGGCGACACGGCGGCCCAGATCGACGAAAAGCTGGGTGAGCAATATGGCGATTACGCCCGCAAGGCCTCGCGCACTCTGGCTGAGACCTCTGCCAAACTCGAAGCCAAGAGCGTCGAGGAAATTGGCGAAGATGCCCGTGAAATGGTTCGCAAGAGCCCGGGCGTTGCCGTCGGCATCGCGGCGATTGCAGGCTTTATGATTGCCCGCATGTTTCGCGGCTCACGCGATTAAGAGCGCCTGGTCGGTGAGCGGAGCGATCGTCCGCTTCCGGCTCGCTCATATTGGGGGCACGTAATGCTTGATGACGACATCGGCACACGCTCTACGGGCGATGAGCCCTCGGAGCCGCCTGCCCCCGATGTTCCTTCCGCTACCGAAGATGGTGGGAATCCTCCGGCGTTTGCAGAATCGATCGTCGAGGAAGTCAGCGCCCTGATCGAAGATGCCGGGCTGTATGCGACGGCAGAAATCGCCTTTCAGAAAACCCGCGCCAAAGTGGCCGGGCGCACTATCGGCGCGGCGCTGGCATTCGTTGTTCTGGCGATCATCCTGCTCCACATCGCTCTGATCGCGATGGCGGTGGGGTTCGTCATCGCGCTTGAGCCACTGGTTACAATCTGGGGTGCGATTGCGATCGTGTTTGGCGTGCTGCTGCTCAGCGTGGGTCTGCTGATCTATTCGGCGGTGAAGCGCGGCAAGTTGCTTGCAGAAATATTCGGTTCATCTAGCGAAACAACAGATGATAAGAGTGATGAGGCATGAGCCGACTGCCCGATCAGTTCTATCAGGATCGCGCTCTGCGCGATGCGGCCCGCACAGTCCTGAAGGCGGATGTTGAGCACGCCCGCTCCACCTTGTCGGGCAAGGGCATTGCCTCCCGCGTTGGCAGTCGCATCGGGGACGGGGCCAAAGACGTACTCGAAATGGCAAAGGTTCATGCCGAAGACAAGCGCGGCATCATTGCCGGGCTGATAGCGGCAGTGACCCTGTGGTTCATGCGCGAGCCATTGCTGGAGATTTTTGGTCTGGGGTCAGCGGCGGAAAGTCCGGAAGGCGAGCTTGAAGACGATCTGGCCGGGGATGTAGAAAAGGCATCCGATCAACAAACCGGCGAAGACAAAAGTGACGAACCGGATGCTGTGCCAGACCCCGCGCCGCATTCGGAATTGTCAGACAACCCACTAGAGGCGAGAATGCCTCCTCCCCTCGGAGACGAACATGACTGATACGAACTCCCCCAAAACTCCTTCCGCGACGCCCCCCGTTGTCAGCCAGCGCGATGAACTGCGCGCAAAGATCGAAGCGAGCGAGCGTCGCATTGCCCAGCGGACCCTGGCCGACGATGCGCGTGATGCGGCGGGCGCGGCGACTGAATATGCAAAGAAAAACCCGCTGACAGTTGTCGGCGGTGCCATCGCAGTGGGCCTGATTATTGGCCTGATGACGAAACCCGGACGTCGCGCTGCCAAGAGTGCGGCCACCGGCGCGGCAAGCGCTGTCGGAGGCGCTGCAACCGGCGCTGCAAAAACAGTCTCCACCGCTGCAAAAACGCGCGGATCAGCATTTGGCGCGGTCGTGGCCGATGGCCTTGTCGCATACGGGATCAAGGTGATCGACGATGCTCTCGATAGGGCGCGCGCCGGAAAGGACAAGCTGGAAGATCTTGGCGATGCAGCCGGAGCAAAAGCCCGCGAGGCAAAACGCGATGCGGAATATCTGGCCGGAACAGCAGCGGACAAGACCCGCACTGTGACCCGCCGCACCCGCCGCCGCGCAACGCGCGCGGTTCGTGATCTGGCAACCCGCGTCAACAATTAACAACGCGGCTGTGGCCGGGATTAGCCCTTGGCAGGCTTGAAGTCGGCGATTGCGCGGTTAAGGGGTTGCGAGACACTTTTTATGCAACCCACCCCTTTCCGATGAGAGCAGCAATCATGGCAGAAACAACACCTACACAAAGACTTCACCTCGTCATGGGCGGGCGCGTCACTGATCCGCGTGGCCACGAATTTGCTGATCCGGAAAGCCTGCACGTTGTGGGCATCTACAGCTCTTATGACAACGCTGTCGAAGCGTGGCGCGCACAGGCCCAGCGCACCGTCGATGACGCAGAAATGAAGTATGTGGTGGTGCACATCCACAAGCTGCTGACGCCTGAAGACTGATTTGGGCATGGGCGCTGATCGCGCCAGTCCGCGCGGCCATGGCTTACTCAATTCGCCCCTTCATTCCGGAGGATGCGCCCGCCATCGCCCGTGTGACGCTGGCGGCGATCGCGGTTGTCGGGGCGCATTCCTATTCCGACAAACAGGTTCGCGCCTGGGCGGCGCGTCATCCCGGGCCAGAGCGCTTTATCCAGAGGTTAGCTGACGGAGCAAAAATCTGGGTCGCGGCCGATCCGGATGACGTGGCCGTAGCCTATGCCCTGTTGGAATACGCCGAGGACGGGGCCGCGCATCTCGATATGTTGTATTGCGACCCGGATCACACCCGAAAAGGCCTGGCAGGAGAGCTTCTCGCTGCCGCCGAGCAGGCCGCGCGGGCGCAGCGCGCTCCGAAACTGTTTACAGAAGCGAGCGAGTTGGCCCGCGCCGCTTTTGAACGGGCAGGCTACAGCGTTACGCACCGCCGCGACTTCACGATCGAACATCACGGTCGCGTGGTCCCGATCCACAATTATGCGATGGAAAAGCGCCTCATCTGAAGCGCCATCACGCACGCTATCAGATGAATTCGATTTTCTGGACGAGGTAGAATTTGTCGCCTGACGGGACTGTCACTTCGATCTCATCATCAACCTGTTTGCCAATCATCGCGCGCGCCAATGGCGATGTGTAGGAAATGCGGCCCGCATTGGCATCAGCCTCGGTCTCACCCACGATCTGGTATTTGACCGGCTTGTCGTCATCATCCAGCAGAGTGACGGTCGCGCCGAACACAACCTTGTTCCCGGTCAGCGTCGTTGGGTCGATAATCTGGGCCCGGCTCACCTTGCCCTCGATATCGCCAATCATGGCTTCGACCTGGCCCTGACGTTCTTTGGCGGCGTGATATTCGGCATTCTCCGAAAGATCACCATGCGCACGCGCTTCCTCGATGGCGTCCACAATGCGGGGGCGTTCATCCCGAAGCGTCTTCAGGTCGGCCATCAGGGTTTCATAACCCTCAGCCAGCATCGGGACCTTATCCATCGTCGCCATTTCCAGTTCTTTCTATCCTGCGCCCGTGCCCCGCCAGACATCACCCAACCACAGGGTGAAGCGAAGTTTCGACCGCGACCGCCCTTGAATGGGCGGCCCTGCAGTGTCGAAATGTCGGGGGAAGCAAATTTTCGTCTAGCTATAATAGTCCTGCAGGGACCGGACTTCAAGCTGATGCGGTGCAATTGCTGCAATTGCTGCTGCGGCGGCACGCGAAGCGGTGGCGGTTGTGTAGTATGGCACCTTCTTTTCCAGCGCGGTTGCCCGGATGGATTTGGAGTCCAGCAATGACTGCCAGCCTTCGGTCGTGTTGAAAATCAAGGCGACATCGCCATCGATAATCTTGTCGACGATATGCGGCTGGCCCTCAGCCACCTTGTTGACCTGTTCGACCGCAAGCCCCTGCTCAGCAAGATAACTTTGCGTGCCCGCCGTCGCGATGATGCGGAAGCCCATGCCAAGCAGGTCTTTGACCGCCGGGACGATCACAGGCTTGTCCGAATTCTTGACCGAGACAAAGACGGTGCCCTCACGCGGCAGGTTCATGCCCGCCCCGATCTGGGATTTAAGGAAGGCGGCTTCGAATGTGGTGTCGATCCCCATGACTTCTCCGGTAGATTTCATTTCCGGGGTCAGCACCGGGTCCGCTCCGGGGAAGCGGCTGAACGGGAAGACCGCCTCCTTGATCGCCATATAGTCAAACTCGCGTTTGAACGGCTCAAAGGTGCTGAGCTTCTCGCCTGCCATTACGCGCGCGGCGATCTTTGCCACGGGCTGACCGATAGCCTTGGCAACGAACGGCACCGTGCGGCTGGCGCGCGGGTTCACCTCAATCAGATAGACTTCCCATCCCTTTGGGCCTTCCTTCACCGCGAACTGCACATTCATGAGCCCGCGCACCTTGAGCGCACGCGCGAGCGCTTCGGCCTGCCGCTCCATTTCCTCGATAATGTCAGCGGAAAGCGAATAGGGCGGCAAGGTGCAGGCACTGTCACCCGAATGGACGCCCGCTTCCTCGATATGCTGCATCACACCCGCAATGCGAACTTCATCACCATCGCACAAAGCATCAACATCGCACTCGATCGCGTCGCGCAGATACTGATCCACGAGCACCGGACTGTCGCCCGACACGTTCACCGCAGTCTTGATGTAATCATCCAATTGCGCTTCGGAATCGACGATTTCCATCGCCCGGCCGCCCAGCACGAATGACGGGCGCAAAAGAACGGGATAGCCGATGCGAGATGCCACAGCGGCGGCCTCGTCACGGGTATAGGCAATGCCGTTTTCCGGTTGCTTCAGGCCCAGCTGGTTCACCAGACGCGCAAAGCGTTCGCGGTCCTCGGCATGGTCAATCGCATCGGGGCTGGTGCCAAGGATCGGAATGCCCGCATCCTCCAGCGCCTGCGCCAGTTTGAGCGGGGTCTGCCCGCCAAATTGCACGATCACCCCGACCAGCTCGCCCGCCTGCTGCTCCACCCGCAGGATTTCCAGTACGTCTTCATCGGTCAGCGGCTCGAAATAGAGGCGGTCCGATGTGTCATAATCAGTTGATACCGTTTCGGGATTGCAGTTGATCATGATCGTTTCAAAGCCCTGCTCGGCGAGCGAGAAACAGGCATGGACACAGCAATAGTCGAACTCGATCCCCTGCCCGATCCGGTTCGGACCGCCGCCGAGGATCACGATCTTCTTTCGGTCAGACGGATCAGCCTCGCATTCGGGCTCCCCAAAGCTGGGTGCTTCGTACGTCGAGTACATATAAGGCGTGATCGCCTCGAACTCGGCGGCGCAACTGTCGATCCGTTTGAAGACCGGCTGAACGCCCAGTTTCCGGCGAAGGTCGCGCACTTCGGCGGCGCTGGTGGCCCCGGCCATGGCTTGCAGCGCATCATGCAACAGGCCCGACCGGCGCGCCTGTGTCTCGGCAAGGCCATCCTTCACCCCGACCGAACGCACTGCCAGCGTGGCCAGACGCTGGTCGGAAAAGCCGATGGCTTTCAACCGTCGCAGGCCCTCTGCCTCGGTCGGCAAGCCATCGGCCTGGACTTCGCGTTCGGCATCGATGATCGCTTCGATCTGGCGCAGGAACCATGGGTCAAAGCTGGTGACCACGTGGATTTCCTCAAGTGACAGCCCTTCGCGAAAAGCCTGCGCGATTTTCAGAATGCGGTCAGGAGTGCGGCGGCTGAGCGCGGCGGTGATGACGTCCTTCGCCACGCCTTCGAGTTCTGGCACGCGATTGAAACCGTCCAGCCCCGTTTCCAGCCCGCGCAACGCCTTTTGCATGCTTTCGGCGAAATTGCGGCCAATCGCCATCACCTCACCCACCGATTTCATCGCTGTAGAGAGATTGGGCTCGGTCCCTTTGAACTTCTCGAACGCGAAGCGCGGGATCTTTGTTACGACATAGTCGATGGTCGGCTCAAAGCTTGCAGGCGTTGCGCCGGTGATCTCGTTGGTGAGCTCGTCCAGAGTGTAGCCCACCGCCAGCTTTGCCGCGACGCGCGCGATGGGAAAGCCGGTGGCTTTGGACGCCAACGCGGACGAGCGCGACACGCGCGGGTTCATTTCGATCACGATCAGGCGACCATCCTTGGGGTTCACCGCGAACTGCACATTGGACCCGCCGGTTTCCACCCCGATCTCGCGCAGCACCGCAATGCTGGCCGAGCGCATGATCTGGTATTCCTTGTCTGTCAGCGTCAGCGCAGGCGCCACCGTGATCG
This sequence comes from Erythrobacter sp., assembly GCA_049647465.1. GTDB lineage: Bacteria > Pseudomonadota > Alphaproteobacteria > Sphingomonadales > Sphingomonadaceae > Erythrobacter. The sequence goes on along the minus strand of JBARXS010000044.1, from coordinate 23,591 downwards.
AATCGCCGGTGTGCACGCCCATCGGATCGACGTTTTCGATGGAGCAGACGATGATCGCGTTATCGGCACGGTCGCGCACGACCTCCATCTCGAATTCCTTCCACCCGAGCAGCGATTCCTCGATCAGAACCTCAGTGGTGGGCGACGCATCGAGCCCCTCGGACACGATCTTGTCGAACTCAGCTTTATTGTAAGCGATGCCGCCGCCCGTGCCGCCAAGGGTAAAACTGGGCCGGATGATCGCAGGCAGGCCGGTGTGATCGATCAGCGCGCGCGCTTCCTCCAACGTGTTGGCCACGCCACTGCGCGCACTTTCGAGCCCAATGGAATCCATGGCCTTGCGAAAGCGCTGGCGGTTCTCTGCCTTGTCGATCGCATCGGCCTTTGCCCCAATCATCTCAACGCTGTATTTTTCCAGCGTACCGTCCGCATCCAGCGCCAGCGCGCAGTTCAGCGCGGTCTGCCCGCCCATCGTCGGCAGCAGTGCGTCAGGCTTTTCCTTCGCGATGATCTTTGCGACGATATCCGGCGTGATCGGCTCAATATAGGTCGCGTCAGCAAACTCGGGATCGGTCATGATCGTGGCCGGATTGGAGTTCACCAGAATGACCCGATAGCCCTCTTCCTTCAGCGCCTTGATCGCCTGCGTTCCGGAATAATCGAACTCGCACGCCTGACCGATGATGATCGGACCAGCGCCTATGACGAGGATCGAGGAAATGTCTATGCGTTTGGGCATTACGGTCGGGTCTCGCTGGTTTCGGGATCAGTATCTGGTTCGGGTGCAGGCGAATATTGCGACACATCCACGTGCAGCAGGCGCATGTCGGCCCCCTGCTTCTCGCAGCCTGCTTTGAGAATATCGGCATGGGGCAACGGCTTTCCGCGCACCCGCCACAAGGCCGGCTCCACCCCAAAGAAGAATGCGCCTTTTTCATCGACGGAGGCCTGCATAAAGGCGGCCATTGCGGTGGAGGCTTCGTTGGTCTGTGACATCAGCCGCGACCCCAGCGTTTCATCCGCGCCGGGCTGGATCAGCTTCTGCTTGGCCTCAAACGGCAGCTTTGTGATGTCGAAAGTGTAGGTCGGGACGAAGCTGCCCTCGTTGCCAGACAGCTCGCGGAAATCAAACATGTCGATATCGGCATTGAGGCGATTAATGCAGGCCTCAACCCGCTCTTCGCCGATGCGCCGGTCTTTGGGGAAAATCAGGTCGCATCCGCCCAGTGCCAGCGGGAGCGCCAATGCGGTTGCTGTCGTTTTGATCTTTGCACGCGTCATCCGGCGGTCCCCCCATTGTGTTTCTGGCCGTTGGGCTCAAAGGCATAGGTGAGTTTCGTATAGCGATAGACATAGGGCAGCACGTCGGGTTTCGACACGCCCTTTCCATAGATGAAGGTGCAATTGCGGCGAATATCAATCAAGCGTTCGCCATCGCGCACAAGGATATAACTGAGCACATAATGCTGGCGCGGACTGGTCCGGCGACCGATTACATCGAGCTGGCGGGTGTAATTTCCGGTGTCGCGCAGCAGGGCCATGTCCTTGAAACCCTGAACCTTTCGCGCGGAGACACTCGCTGCATGACGGGCATCGAGGTCGAATTCGTCTTCGGAGAACGGCGCATCGCTGGCTGCAATCTTGCAATCCATGCGCCCCGCGACGGGTTTGTCGGTGTCTTCCCTGAACAGGATGGGCCGCCAGAAAGAGAGCACCGGGACGCCGCCTTCACCCTGGGTGAGCGTGATGGAACCGTCGCCCTGAAACGCGACGCCGCGCACGATTTCAACGCCGGGCCATGTAGCGGATGGCGGCGGGGTCATGGGGTTCGGTTGGGCCGGGTTCTGGGCAAGCGACACTGTTGAAAGACTTGCTGCAACCAAGGCAAGCGCTCTAAGCCCCTTCCCTGCAGGGAAGGGGTTGGGGATGGGTGTTCGAGAATGGCGCAAAAGCGACTGACAAAAGCTGCGCGCCATCTGCGCACCAATATGACAGACGCTGAACGTGCTCTTTGGTCGCGACTCCGAACGCGGCAAATCTCGGAAGCAAAATTCACCCGCCAGTTTCCGATTGGTGATTTCATCGCTGACTTCGCTTGCAGATCGTTGCGCCTCGCCATCGAGCTCGACGGCGGACAGCACAGCGCGGAAACCGACGCGGGGCGCACGCGCATAATCGAAGCGCACGGCTACCGCGTGATCCGATTCTGGAATCATGAGGTGCTTGGAAATATCGAAGGTGTTCTGCAAGTCATCGCTCACGAAATCGAAATCGCCCGCAGCCTCTAGGCTTCCCTTCCCTGGAGGGAAGGGGTTGGGGGATGGGTGCGCAACCCCTGCGCAATTGCCCTGCCCTATCACCGTCGAACCCCCATCCCCGGCCCTTCCCCGAGGGGAAGGGAGATTTTGGGAGCGGCGAGACAAGCATCAATGTGAGTGGCAGGAGATATCACCCCAACCCCCCGACGAACTTCTCGAACAGGTAAAAACTATCCTGCGGACCCGGGCTCGCCTCCGGGTGATATTGCACCCCAAACGCCCGCTTTCCCTTCACCGCGATCCCGCAATTGGTGCCGTCGAACAGGCTTACATGGGTCTGCTCCAGCGTATCGGGAAGAGTATCGCCATCCACTGCAAAGCCGTGGTTCATGCTGGTAATCTCGACCAGATCGCGGGTTTCGCCCCAGCTCTCTCCCACGCGCTGCACAGGGTGGTTCGCGCCGCGGTGGCCCTGGTGCATCTTGATCGTCTTTGCGCCTGCCGCCAGCGCGAGCATCTGGTGGCCCAAGCAGATACCGAACAGCGGCACATCAGCCTCTAACAGAGCCTTGATCACCGGCACCGCATACTCGCCCGTCGCGGCCGGATCGCCCGGCCCGTTGGAGAGGAACACGCCGTCTGGTTTGAGCGCCATGATCTCGTCAAACGTCGCATTGGCTGGCAGCACCGTCACCCGCGCGCCTGCGGTCACCAGATTGCGAAAGATGTTGTCCTTCGCGCCATAATCAATCGCGACCACATGGGGCTTTGTCTCGGGCGAGCCGGTGCCATAGCCCTCGCCCAGAACCCATGCGCCGCCGCTCCAGTCCTCCGGAGCCGCGCGCGTCGCGCCTATCGCCAGATCCAGCCCCTCAAGCCCCGCCCATTCGCGCGCCGTCTCAAGCAAGGCGGGGATGTCAAACACCCCATCAGGCGAATGCGCGATCACCGCATTGGGCGCGCCGCTGCTGCGGATGCGGCGGGTCAGCGCGCGCGTGTCCACTCCCGTCAGCCCGATCTTGCCGAGCCGCGCCATCCATGTGGTAAAGTCCTCCGCACTGCGAAAACTGCTGGGGACGGTCACGTCTTCGCGGGTGATGCAGCCCACCGCGCTCGCCACACCCTCGGCGCTCTCTACATCCTCGGCATTGGTGCCGACATTGCCGATATGCGGAAAGGTGAAAGTGACGATTTGCGCGGCGTAGGAGGGATCGGTCATCACCTCCTGATAGCCCGTCATCGCGGTGTTAAAGCACACCTCGCCCACGGCCTGCCCCACAGCGCCAAACCCCTTGCCCCAGATCACCGATCCATCGGCCATAACGATGCATCCTGTTGCATTTGCAGGCTGCGCAGGAGTGGTGGCGGAAGGGGCCATGAGGCGCTCCGATCTAAGAGGGTTTCCAACAATGTCGCTAAGTCTCAGCGGCTACGCCTGCACAGGAGCCTCGTCAACCTATGCGAGCTGCGTTTCATGCGTTAGAGCGCGCTTCAACCAATTCCATCCACACATAAACGAAAACACGGGGCTCCACCCATGATCAGAGACGACATCAAATCCGCCACCATCACCGCCATGAAAGCGAAAGAGAAAGAGCGCCTTGCGACGCTCCGCCAGATCTCGGCCAAGATCAAGGACCGCGATATCGAGGAGCGCACGAGCGGCAAGGATATCGACGATGATGCTCTGGTGACAAGCGTGCTGCAAAAGATGGCTAAGCAGCGCCGCGAATCGATTGAGATGTACGAAAGCGGTGGTCGCGATGAACTGGCGGCCAAGGAAAAGGCGGAACTCGGCGTGATCGAGGAATTCCTGCCGCAGATGATGAACGAGGAAGAGACCAAGGCCGCGATTGAAGCGATCAAGGCGGAAACCGGCGCCGAAAGCATGAAGGATATGGGCACCGTCATGGGCGAGCTGAAAAAGCGCCACGGTGCGGTGCTGGACGGCAAATTGGCGAGCGGGCTGGTGAAAGCGGCGCTGAGTTAAAAATGCCGCGCTGAGGCTTGGCTCACAGCCTTGTCCCAAAACTTATGAATGCGCGCCCTTGCACTGACGGGGCGTAAGGCGCATTTTTCTCCCATGACCATCACCCCACAATGGAAAGACGAATTGCGCGCCCGCATCACCCTTTCCACGGTGGTGATGCGCACGACGAAGATCACCAAGGCGGGACGCGAGTTCAAAGGGTGCTGCCCGTTCCACAACGAGAACACGCCCAGTTTTTACGTCAACGATCAAAAGCAGTTCTACCACTGCTTCGGCTGCGGCGCGCATGGCGATGTCATCACATGGATGATCGAACAACGCGGCCTGCCCTTCATGGATGCGATCAAGGAACTGGCCGAGGAAGCCGGGATGGAAGTCCCCGCGCCTGACCCCAAGGCGGCCAAGCGGGCAGAGCAACGCGCGGAACTGGTCGATGTGACGACGGCGGCGCAAGACTGGTTCGTGGAGCAGCTAAAGGGCACCGGAGGCCGCGAGGCGCTCGATTACCTACGCGGGCGCGGATTGTCGGATCAAACACTGCACGAATTCGGATTTGGTTACGCACCCGAGGACAAGCAGGCTCTGGCGAAGGCGCTGACCAATTATGAGCCCGCCATGCTCGCCGAAAGCGGGATGCGGATCGTTACCGATGACGGCTCCACCTATGACCGGTTTCGGGGTCGGGTCATGCTGCCCATTCAGGACCAGCGCGGGCGGGTGATCGCCTTTGGTGGGCGTATTCTGGGCAAGCGCGATGGAGTGGCGAAATATCTTAATTCGCCCGACACGCCGCTCTTCGACAAAGGGCGCACGCTTTACAATCTGCACCGCGCCGCCCCCGCTGCGCGCCAGAGCGGGCGGGTAGTTGTCGTTGAAGGCTATATGGATGTCGTCGCGCTCGCTCAGGCAGGCATCACCGATGCCGTCGCGCCGCTTGGGACTGCGCTGACGGAGATGCAGCTGGAGATGCTGTGGCGCATGGTTGAGGTGCCGGTGCTCTGCTTTGACGGGGATGCTGCGGGACAGCGCGCGGCGATGCGGGCGATCAGCCGCGCTTTGCCGATGCTGGCACCCATGCGCTCGCTCAGCATTGTACGCCTGCCCAGCGGGCTTGATCCGGACGATCTGATCAAGACGCAAGGTCCAAAGGCGATGGAAAAACTGCTGGCGAAACCGATGAGCCTGCTCGATTTCCTCTGGCAGGCCGAACGTGATGCGCAGCCGCTTGAAAGCCCGGAGGCGAAAGCGGGGCTGAAAGCGCGGCTGATGGAGCATGTAAACACGATCGAGGATGGCGATGTCTGCGCACTCTATCGCCGCGAATTGCTCGATCGCTTTTCCGCCTTCGCCTATCCACCAAGAGAAGCACGCGGCAATACGCGCGGGAATTTTGGCGGGAGTTTCGGGGGCGGATCGTGGAGAGGCGGCAGTTGGAAGGGCGCGAACTCCAGACCGCAAGGGCTCTCACAAGCCGGTCGTGAAGCGCTACAACGCCTGATGGCGGGCGGGCAGAGATCTACTTTGCTGCGGGCGGTTATTGCCGGTTTGATGCGGCATCCTGACCAGATCCGGATCCATTCAGAGGCCCTTTCACGCCTCTCAAGACTCGACCAACATGCAGCACCTGCAATTGAATCGCTGATAGAACTGTCGGAAACGCTTGATTCGCGCGGCGAAAGCGCCATATCAGACGCTCAAGGCTACCCTGCCCCACCGGACGACTTGCGATACGCCTTCCTCAGAGAAGGCACTCCCCCCGGTGATGCGCGCGAGGAATTGGCTGAGGCTGTGTCGTTGCTCGTTCAGAAGCCGGCCCTTGAGGCGGCAATGGCGGCGACGATTTCGCGCTTTGACGAGGATCCGGAAGGCTCCTTTGCGGAACAGTCGCGTCTTCGCGCACAGCTCACGACAGTTGAAGAGCGTTTGAAGGCATTCGGACGCAAGAAGGCCGCTCTGGCAGCCGACGCAGAACAATCCGCTCCGGCGGATGATGAAGAACAGGCCGCCTCTGCGGCGGGTACGGGATAAATGCGGGGCTTGGGTCGTTCGATCCCAAACCGGCACAACGGATTGATACATATTCATGGCTTCGACCGCTAAGACGCAAGACAAAGAAGACGCTCCGCTGATCGACCTCAATGAGGCATCGGTGAAGAAGCTGATGACCAAGGCCAAGAAGAAGGGCTACATCACCTATGACGAGCTGAACGAGGCTTTGCCCTCGGGCGAGATGAGCCCCGACCAGATCGAGGACATCCAGACCGCTCTGTCTGAAATGGGCGTGCAGATCGTCGAGAATGACGAGGAAGCGGAAGCCGAAGCGGAGGCCGAGGCCGAAGTCGAGGAAATGTCTGTCGAAACCGACGACAAGAAAAAAGACGCCAAGAAAGAAACCAAGGCTGCCGCCAAAAAGACCGGCACGGGTGAGCGGACCGATGATCCGGTCCGCATGTATCTGCGCGAAATGGGCGCGGTTGAGCTCCTCAGCCGTGAGGGCGAAATCGCGATTGCCAAGCGGATTGAATCGGGCCGCGACATGATGATCATGGGCCTGTGCCAGAGCCCGATCACCTTCCATGCGATCATCCAGTGGTCCGAAGCGCTGAACGCCGAAGACATGCAGCTGCGCGAAATCCTTGATCTGGACGCAATGCTTTCAAAGGAGCCTCCGCCTGACAAGATGGAGGAGGAAAACCAGGAAGACGACGGCACAATCTCTGAGGAGACCGCCGGACCGACCATCCGCGAGGATGACGACGTTTCCGACTCGGACGATGACAGCGACGAGAACGAAGACGGCGAGGAAGGCAGCGAAAAGAAGGACGACGAGGAAGAGGAGGATAACACTCTCTCCCTCGCCCAGATGGAAGCTACGCTGAAGCCGGACGCGATTGAGCGTTTTGCCCGCATTACCAAGCTGTTCAAGACCTTCGAGAAACTTCAGGCAGAGCGCGTCGAAACGCTCGCCATCGGCAATGAATTTCCGAAAGCGAAAGAGAAGAAGTACGAGAGCCTTGGCGATGAGCTGACCGGCGAAGTGGAATCGATGCAATTCCACGCGACGAAGATCGAATTCCTGGTCGACAATCTCTATGCCTTCAACCGCCGTCTCACCGCGCTTGGCGGCCAGATGCTGCGCCTTGCAGAACGGCACAAGATCAAGCGGATCGATTTCCTCAAAAGCTATGTCGGCAATGAGCTGGACGACGCCTGGATCGCCGACAATGCGAAGAAGGACAAGAAATGGGCCGCCTTCGCAACGAAGGAAGACGCGGCGATTGACCGTATCCGCACGGAAATTGCCGACATCGCCGCGCAGACCGGCATGGCGCTCCCCGAGTTTCGCCGCATCGTCAACATGGTGCAAAAGGGCGAGCGTGAAGCGCGTATCGCCAAGAAGGAAATGGTCGAGGCAAATCTGCGTCTCGTGATTTCCATCGCCAAGAAGTACACCAACCGTGGTCTGCAATTCCTTGATCTTATTCAGGAAGGCAATATCGGCCTGATGAAGGCGGTCGACAAATTCGAATATCGCCGCGGCTACAAATTCAGCACTTATGCGACCTGGTGGATCCGGCAGGCGATCACGCGTTCCATCGCGGATCAGGCCCGCACGATCCGCATCCCGGTCCACATGATCGAGACGATCAACAAGCTGGTGCGCACATCGCGCCAGTTCCTGCACGAAGAGGGGCGCGAGCCGACGCCGGAAGAAATGGCCGCGCGTCTATCCATGCCGCTCGAAAAAGTGCGCAAGGTGATGAAGATCGCCAAGGAACCGATCAGCCTTGAAACACCGATTGGTGACGAGGAAGATTCGCATCTGGGCGACTTTATCGAGGACAAGAACGCGATCATTCCGGTGGACGCCGCCATTCAGGCGAACCTGAAAGAAACCGTGACCCGCGTTCTCGCCAGCCTTACGCCGCGTGAGGAACGCGTTCTGCGCATGCGCTTTGGCATCGGGATGAACACTGACCACACCCTTGAGGAAGTCGGCCAGCAATTCTCGGTCACGCGCGAACGCATCCGGCAGATCGAGGCAAAGGCGCTGCGCAAGCTCAAGCACCCAAGCCGCAGCCGCAAGATGCGCAGCTTTCTGGATCAGTAATGATGCGCATTAAGGGCGTCGCTCTGGTTTTTGCGGGTGCACTGCTTTCGGTACCTCTTGCAGCTCAAGAGAGTGGAACGGCTAGTGCAGCGCCTGTCGCCGAGACAGATCCAACGCGGCTGGAGCTTTCAAACCAGATCATCGATCTTGCCTACCCGCTTGAAACCCGTGTCGAAATGTTTCAGAAGATGTCGAAACAGATGGAAGCTCAAATGCTTCAATCGCTTCAGGGCATCATCGACGACGAAGGCGCTGTGGCCATTTTGACTGAGTGGCAGGATGAATTGTCGGTCAAAACCGATGCAATCATGGTGCGCAACATTCCTTCGCTCATGGAAGCATGGTCGATTGCATATGCCGACGTTTATACAGAGCAAGAGCTGCGCGCCATCTTGGCTTTTGTGTCGACACCCACGGGCAAGACGTTTCTTGCCAAAGCCAACGATGTCCTCGGCCACCCCGCTTTTGGGGCGGCCAATCAGAGTTACATGGACGAAATCATGGCTTTGATCCCGGCGGAAATGCCTGGCCTTATGCAACGGCTCAAAGACTACAAAGCAGTCGAAACAGAAGATGCCGGCTCCGAAAGTTCCGCAACGGCCTCTGAAGGCGGACCGGGTAACTGAGTATTCCGCTCCGCTGATCCCCCTTCCCTCGCACGCGAAACCCGCTAGTCTGCGCAGATGGAGAATCTTCAGGCAGCAATCGACTTTATCGGCGGCCCGGCAGCAATCTGGATCCTGGCCATCGTCTATTTCGGCAGCATCATCGCAGAGCGGCTATGGTATCTTTGGAAACGCCGCGAATATAACAGCGCCGACGCGTGGTGCAGCATCGGCTTGAACCTGCTCAGCAGCGTCATTAATCTCATTATCGGCGTGCTGATCCCGCTGGCGGTCTACATCCTTGTCTATGACAATTTCCGACTCGTCGATGGGTTGCCGTTGCTGCTTGCGATCCCGGTCGCCTTTATCGTGCATGACCTCAGCTATTATTGGGAACACCGTCTGGGTCACCGCGTCGGGCTGTTATGGGCGTTTCATGCGATCCACCATTCTTCCAATGAATTCAACCACTCTACCGCCGCGCGCGGGTTCTTCCTCGATGGCTTGCCGCGTCCGTTCTTTGATGCTTTCGCAGCTTTGGCAGGCGTGCCCCCGGTGGTGTTCATCGCGGTGAGTGTGGTCAAAAACGCCTTCGGCATCTGGAACCACGCCAGCTATGTCGGGCGTCTGGGGTGGCTGGACCGTTGGCTGACAACCCCGATGGTCCACAAGGTTCACCACGCCAATCAGCCGCAATATATCGATAAGAATTACGGTCAGGTGCTGATCATCTGGGACCGCCTGTTTGGCTCGTATGCTGCTGTCGAGGAAGAGCCTAATCCCGGCCTCGTGAAACCCACGCATGATTTCAACCCGCTCACAGCGCAATTCGTTGGCCTGATACAGTTGAAAGAGCGGATGGATACTGCGGATAGATGGTCGGATAAGCTGGCATATTTGTGGCGCCCGCCCGAGTGGTCCCATGACGGGGTGTGCCGGTCGGACTGCCCGAAATATGCCTCCCCATATGTGACGCCGACTTCGGCTTGAACGGAACCGAAACACAATGAGAGTTATCGCCGTCACCAGCCAGAAAGGCGGATCTGGCAAGACTACGCTCGCGGTCCACATCGCCACGCGCGCGGCGCAGGCTGGACATGAAAGCTGTGTCATCGACACCGATCCGCAGGCGACCGCGGCGGCGTGGTCCGACTGGCGCGGGGATTTTCTGCCTGTGGTCGTTACCAGCCCCCCTGCCCGCCTCGCCCGTACGATTGAAAGCGCGAAAAAGAACGGCGTCGATTTCGTCGTGATCGACACGCCGCCTCATGCGGATGCCGCCGCGCGCGAAGCGATCAAGATCGCCGATATAGTGCTGGTCCCGACCAAGCCGCGCGCATTTGATCTTGCCGCGCTTGAACCGGTTGCAGAACTTGTAAGCTTTGCGAAGAAACCCGCATATGTCGTTCTCAACGCTGTCCCTGCGGGTGCGACCGTGCTCGCACAGGAGGCCCGCGAAGCAGCGCGTGCCATGGGGCTCGAAATTTGCCCTGTGGAGCTCGGGGATCGAGCTGCCTTCCACCGCTCCAGCGGCAAGGGCGAGACGGCCAGCGAAACCGAGCCTGAGGGCAAAGCGGCGGCCGAGATAGACTTGCTTTGGGAATGGCTCGCCAAGAACGTATAATGCACAGGGATGCGCCGGGACGTACAGGGCGGAGGTGATCCGCACTGCGCATCATGGCATAATCCAGGCAGCGGGTCCGGCGCTATTGCAGTCCGCGTCGAAAGTCATCGAGTGAGATGCGATCATTGATCGGCTCGGCTCCGCGCCGAAAATCATCGAGCGAAATGCGATCGTCACGCACATCGGCCAGAGCACTGGCAAAGTCGAATAGCGCCCCAAGAAGCAGGAAAGCGCCCAGCTGCGGCATCATCTCTTCGAGCGAAGGCATGGTGCTGCCGGGCCCATATTCCGCGCCGATGCGGGTGGCATTCAGATCAGCCTGCGTCGCGACCTCGCCGGTGTGTTCAGAGCGCCAGCTTGATCCGGTCCCATTCTCGTGCAGCACAAACCCGTCGCGATGCGCAGCATCGACGGCATAGCCGTTGTTCGACATCGTCAGTTCAAGATCGCCGAGCTGGTTCTGACTGATCCCATCGACCACAAGCGCGTTCGAGCCCTTGGTAATGACCACCTGGCTGGCGACATAGGCGTTGGGATTGTTGCCCCAAGGCTCTGTGTTGATCGTGATCTTGGTGCCGTTTTCCAGAGTGAACGTGGTCGTGCCCCAGAAATCGAAAACGCGCTGGCCATCGACATCGACATGCGGATCGCCCCAGATGCGGGTGTGTTCGTTGGTGTTGGCGTTGAAGATCTCAATCTCGCTGCTGCGCTCGTTGAACTTGAGCGAATAACCATCGCCCAGATCGACTTCAGCGCGGCCGTTGCCAGTCGTCTGCGCGGTCCATTGCTGCACCGGCTCGACGAGCCAATCCCCAAGATCGATATCCGGCTGACCGCCGCCCATCCCCGGACAGCACCCCGACGGTGGCGCAAATTGCTGCCCCGGATTGCAGCCCAGGAAACAGCGCAGGACAAAGAGATCCGCCAGCGCGCCAAAAGCAAAACGTCCGGCATTAAGAGGGTTCATGAACTGGCCCATAATCCCGGCCGCAACCTGAAAACTGAGCGCATCGGCAATATTGGCGGTGCGCGTCGGTGTCATGGCTGATTGGAATGGTGTGATACTGTTCATGCAAACCCCCGTGAAGCATGGCGTAGATAACGCCCGTAAGTGTCACCGAGGTAGTGCGGAATTGCCCGGTATCTTGCACTCTGCTTATTGCATAGGCGTGCTATGCAATTGGCATAGATGAACACCGGGGATGAACACCGGGGATGAGCGCCGGAGGTGCCGACGCGCGTATCAGTACCGCCGCCCGCGATCGTCTTCGAAACTGCGCGCGCGCAGGGGATATTTCAGCTTAAAGCGTTCGCCCACAACAGGCTCTGGGCCGACCGGAAGGCCGTTTGCGCGCCGCTGTACCTTGCGCAGTTTATCGGGCGGTATTGCCGACCATTCAACTGTGTTGCGAGCGGTCAGGGCAAAGTCGCCCGCAACCGTCAGTTCGCCCGCGCGGACCTCTATCACGGGCGCATCTTCACCATAGCCACGGCTCGGAAAAGACACCGTCTCGCCCATCCCGGCAAACTTCAGATCGACGATGCAACGTTCGTCGGGAGCAGGGACTTTAGGGCACTTTACCCCGTGTCCTGCAAGGCGATAGCGACCGGGGCGAAGCTGGGCCATTTGCGGTTTGTACTTCACCGTCGAATTGCCAAACGCCAGCGGTGATTGCGACCGGCTGAAACGGACCACGTCAGCGGCAACATCTGTGCTCCCGCCTTCGCGCACAAAATACACGTCGAGGGAGGCCATCAGATACAGCTCACTGCGAACTGAGATGATCACCGCGCCGTTGCCCGGATCAAGTTGTGCGGCCCTGGACAGCTTTGCCGGAGCAAAACCGGAAGTACCCGTGTTAGCCTGTGCGGTGGCCTGACTATCACCCTGCCCGTCACCCCGTCGGTCCTCCTGCCCCGCCATTTGGGCAGTAAGAGGTGCGGTGGTGAACGCGGAAAGGCCAAGCAGCACTGCAAAGCAAGCATTCATCAGCAATCGCAACATAGCGGTGATCCGTAACAACTCGTGGTCCGCGCCTGCTTGGGCGATTGTTCAGGCAAGCACAAGAGCATGACAAATGGCGGCTTTGAGCCGGAGCACCTTCACGCCCGATTTCTCCAATCCCATGATGAACTGTCGCATTTTATCGAATGCGGGTTGCCACAGAGACCGTTTGCCCCCAGCCTTTACGAATGCGCTTCTTTCCACTGCTTTCGCCGTTTCGCGCCGGTCTTGCGGCAACCATTCTGATGGGCATGCCCGCTCAAGCTGCATTGGCGGCGGAAGAGAGCGCACCGGCAGACGCCGCAGCTGAACCGGCAAGGGCTGAGACCCCCTCCACTTCCCCGAATGATGCAACGACCATCAATCCCGAAGCCATGTCGCTCGCTGCCGAAATTGTGAGGATCGGCTATCCAGAGGAAAAGCGAGAGGCGCTCTTCTTTGGGACGATGGATGCAACGGTGGTCCAGATGCGCGGAGCAATTGCGCCCTCTTTGCCGAAGGATGATCCTGCCGTTCTGGTCATCCTTGATGAATGGATTGCCGAATACACGCAGGAATCAAAACTGGTCCTGCGCAAGCACATACCGGCAATCATGGTAGGCATGACGCAGGCCTATGCGACGATTTTCACGCTTGAAGAGCTGGACGATATCCTGGCCTTCGTGACAACCCCTAGCGGACAGCGCTATTTCGAGCTGAGCCCCGCTGTCATGGGCGAAAAGGGTTTTGCTGACGCGAACCAGCGCTACCTCGACGAATCGGTGGCCATGCTGGGTCCGGCACAAAAAGAGCTTCAGTCCAGGCTTCAGGAATATTTTGCCAAGAAGGCATCCAGCAGCGCATCTCCGGACACCTGAATTCGCCAAATTGGTCTGCCAAGGCTGTTCGCGCGTCGAAAACTCCCTTTCGCACTCTGGAGTGTTGGGCAGGGAAGCCCTATGTAGCGGCCATGCGTATCGCAATTGCTTCAGATCACGCTGCGACCGATTTAAAGGCGCAGCTTGCCGAATGGCTCATGGATGAAGGGCACGAGGTCGCCGACCTTGGCCCTGATCCGGGCGAGAGTGTCGATTATCCCGACTACGGTTACAAACTGGCCGAAGTGATCGCCGATGGCACCGTGGAATACGGCGTGGCGCTGTGCGGATCGGGCATTGGCATCTCCATGAGTATGAACCGGCACCCTGCCGTGCGCTGCGCCCTCGTCTCAGAGCCGCTGTCCGCCGCGCTGGCCCGCGAACACAACGATGCGAACGCAATTGCTCTTGGCGCGCGATTGATCGGCATCGAAATGGCCAAGTCTTGCGTAGCTACGTTCATCAGTACCGAATTTGCCGACGCCGGTGACCCCAATGGACGCCATCAGCGCCGGATCGCCAAACTTGGCGCGCCGCCGATCCTGTCCGACCACATAGAGACCCACCAATGAGCACTCAGCCCTCAGACGTCATCAACCCAATGGACTCATTCTGGAACGATGATCTTGCCACATCAGATCCCGAAATCGCAGCCGCAATCGACAAAGAACTGCGCAGGCAGCAGGACAAGATCGAACTGATCGCGAGCGAGAATATCGCAAGCCGCGCCGTGCTCGAAGCGACCGGCAGTGTCTTCACGAACAAATATGCCGAAGGCTATCCGGGCAAGCGGTATTATGGCGGCTGTGACTATGCCGATGTGGTCGAAACGCTGGCGATTGACCGGGCAAAGCAGCTGTTCGGCTGTAACTTCGCCAATGTTCAGCCCAATTCGGGCAGCCAGATGAACCAGGCCGTGTTCCTCGCATTGCTGGAGCCGGGCGACACTTTCATGGGTCTGGACCTCAATTCAGGCGGTCACCTGACCCATGGTTCGCCCGTCAATATGAGCGGCAAATGGTTCAATCCGGTCAGCTATGGCGTGCGTCAGGATAACGAGCTGATCGACATGGACGCAGTCGCTGCATCGGCGCGCGAACATAAGCCCAAGCTGATCATTTGCGGCGGCACGGCCTATTCGCGGACATGGGACTTTGGCGCCTTTCGTGCGATTGCCGATGAAGTCGGCGCGATCCTGCTGTGCGATATGAGCCATATCTCCGGTCTAGTCGCAGGCGGAGCGCACCCCTCGCCCTTCCCGCATTGCGATATTGTCACCTCCACCACGCACAAGTCTCTGCGCGGCCCGCGTTCGGGCATCATGCTGTGGAATGACGAGAAATTCACCAAGCCGCTCAACATGGCGGTCTTCCCCGGCCTTCAGGGTGGGCCACTGATGCATGTAATCGCTGCCAAGGCGGTGGCCTTCCGCGAAGCGCTGCAACCCGAATTCAAGCTGTATGCCCAGCGGATCGTCGAGAATGCCCGTGCGCTCGCTGCCAGCCTTGAAGAAAACGGCCTGCGCATCTGTTCAGGTGGCACGGATAACCACTCCATGCTGGTTGACCTAACGGCAAAGGACGTGACCGGCAAAGCGGCAGAGAAGGGCCTCGACCGGGCTTGGCTCACTTGCAACAAGAACGGGATCCCGTTCGATACGCGCTCTCCGTTTGTGACGAGTGGCATCCGCTTGGGAACACCTGCAGGCACGACGCGCGGATTTGGCCCGGTTGAATTCCGCACGATCGGCGCGTTGATTGCCGAAGTGGTCGATGGCCTTTCCAGCAACGGACCAGATGGCGATGCGCAGGTTGAGGAAAGTGTGCGCGGGCGCGTGGCCGAATTGTGCGCCAACTTCCCCGTTTACCCCGGAATGTGAGAGACACATGAGCGATAACAATCAGGACTGGGTCGAAGACGCCAAGGAAGAGATCACCGGCATGGGCAAGGAAGGGATGCATCATCCCTCAACCAAGCCTGTGCTGATTGGTGCAGGTATCGGTGCACTCGCCGGTGCGCTGATTGTCGGCGGCCCCCTTTTGGGTGGTATCGCAGGCGCAGGGATCGCGCTTTACCAGCGGATCAAAAAGTAAATCTGACCTGATGCGTTGCCCTTTCTGCGCTCACGATGACAGTCAGGTAAAGGATAGTCGTCCAACCGAAGACGCGACCTCGATCAGGCGGCGGCGTCAGTGTTCGTCATGCGGGGCGCGTTTCACCACTTTTGAGCGCGTGCAACTGCGCGAGGTTACGGTGGTTAAGGCACATCCCGATGGCGGAGAAACGCGCAGCGAGCCCTTTGACCGTGGCAAATTGCAGCGCTCGGTCGCGCTCGCCTGTCGCAAGCGCGGAGTTACCGAGGAGCAGATTGACCGACTCGTCTCGGGTATTCAGCGGCAGGTCGAAACTGCTGGCGATGCAGAAGTGCCCTCGGCCCGGATCGGCGAGCTGGTGATGGACGGCCTGCGCGGGATCGATTCCGTGGCCTATATCCGCTTTGCCAGCGTGTATCGCGACTTCTCCGAGGCGCGCGACTTTGAGGAATTTGCCCATACCGTGTCCGAAGCGGCGCGGGACTGAATGACGGCATGTCCCTGCGAAAGCCAGCTATCGTCCTGATCCGCCCGCAACTGGGTGAAAATATCGGCAAAGCCGCCCGCGCGATGCTCAATTTCGGGCTCACGGATATGCGGCTCGTCTCGCCGCGCGATGGCTGGCCAAACCCGTCTGCCGGACCCGCCGCAGCAGGCGCAGACGCAGTGCTCGATCAAGCGCAGGTGTTTGAGACAACGGCTGAGGCGGTGGCCGATTGCGAGCATGTCTATGCGACCACAGTGCGAAAGCGCGGCGTGATAAAGCCGGTGGTCGGAGCCGATGGAGCCGCGCGACTGATCCATTCACAGCCCGGGCGTCACGCTATCCTGTTTGGCCCGGAACGATCCGGCATGGAGACGGAGGATCTCGCCCTTGCCCGCCACATTCTGACCGTGCCAATCAATCCGGAATTTGGCTCACTCAACCTTGCGCAGGCCGTCATTCTGGTTGCTTATGAGTGGTCACGCATCGGGCGCGAAAGTGAACAGGTCGAAACCAATCTGGTGCAACCCACGGCCGAAGACGCCGTTCTGCCGCCCGCCCCGCAAAGCGAGCTTGACGGGCTGATTGACCATCTGGACGGGATGCTGAGGCCCCGCGGATACTTCCTGCCGCCGGCGCGGGCAGAAGCGACCAAGCGCACGTTGCGCAGCGTGCTCACCAAACCGGGCTGGAACCACCTCGAAGTGCGCACTTTGCGGGGCATCCTGAGCACGCTTGAGCGAAAACCGCGCGAAGATAACTGAGGCGGCTCTACTCACACGGATATTGACTGGGCGCGCGATCCTGCTATCGGCGCATCTTCGCAAATTGGTTCCGCACCCCGGTGAAGCGGCAACCGCGTCTGATGCAATGTCAGGCGGAGCGATGCCGGGTTAGACGTCTGCCGCTGGGGCAGATCAGCAAATTTGAAGGAAAGACTTATGTCGAAGCGCAAAAGCGCCAAGTACAAACTCGACCGCCGGATGGGTGAAAACATCTGGGGTCGTCCCAATTCTCCGGTGAACAAGCGTTCTTACGGCCCTGGCCAACATGGTCAGCGTCGCAAGAGCAAGGTGAGCGACTTCGGTCTTCAGCTGCGCGCCAAGCAAAAGCTGAAAGGCTATTACGGCGACGTGACCGAGAAGCAGTTCCGCTCCACCTATAAGGACGCCACCCGTATGAAGGGTGACACCGGCCAGAACCTGATCGGCCTGCTTGAGCGCCGTCTGGACATGATCGTGTATCGCGCAAAGTTCGCTCCGACGATCTTTGCCGCCCGTCAGATCGTCAACCACGGTCACATCTATGTCGACGGTGTGAAGTGCAACATTCCCTCACGTCGCTGCGATGTTGGTGCGGTCATCAGCCTCGGTCCCAAGGCCAAGGAAATGGCTCTGGTGATCGAAGCGCAGAGCCTGCCCGAGCGTGACATTCCCGACTATGTCGTGCCCGAAGGCAACGACAAGGTCGCTTTCAGCCGCGTGCCAAAGCTTGACGAAGTGCCTTATCCGGTGACGATGGAACCGAACCTTGTGGTCGAATTCTATTCGCGCTGATCCAGTTACCAGCAAAAACGAAAAAGGGCGGTCCGTTTGGGCCGCCCTTTTCATTTGAGTCTTTGTGATGCACTCAGTTGCCGGGTAACACAGGGGCGATCACATGAAGGTGCTCATAATAGACGGCCATCCCGATGAAGGGCGCTATGTAACGCACCTGCTCGACATCTATGAGAGCGCATTGCCTGGCACCTGCACTGTCACGCGCGTGGCTTTGCGCGAACTCAACTATTCGCCAAATCTCAGGCACGGTTATAAAAAGCGCACGGATTGGGAGCCCGACATCCAAATGATGGCAGAGCAGATTGATGTCTGTGACCACGTCGTGTTTGCATTCCCCATGTGGTGGGGCGCCGAGCCTGCCGAATTGAAGGGACTGCTTGATCGCCTTCTCCTGCCGGGCTTCACATTTGCCTATCATGAGAATGATACCTGGTGGGACAAGAACATGGTTGGTCGTTCAGCCGACGCCATTATTACAATGGACACGCCCCCTTGGTTCCATCGCCTCGCGCATGGAAATGCAATCGTGCAACGCTGGAAGAAGCAGGTTCTCGGATTCTGCGGCTTCAAACCGGTCCGCATCCTGCCGCTTGGTCAGGTCAAGTTTGGCGGCGCTGAGAAACACGCGGCCAAATGGACGGCTAAAATTGAAAAGCTGGCACGGACGATCCAGCAAGCCGAGCCGGGCAAGAAGGAACCACGGCTCGAACGGTTCCTAGGTCGTGACCCTAGTCCCTGATCCGATCCCATTCGGTGAATTCATAGGCGATGGAGCCTTCGACCAGACGCTCCCAAATGTCGGCGATGACATCGCCGGGTAAGCCTCTTGCTTCAGCGTCTTTCACCGCCTGTTCGATGACATAAGCCTTGCGATCTTCATCGCGCACGGCCTCTCGCGTGCCCTTAATCCGGGCGGCTGCCCGCATATATCCAAACCGGCGGTCCAGCAGCGCAACCAGCTCCCGGTCTGTAGCATCCACGCCCACTCGCACTTCGCTCATATCCAGACAGTCTTCGGGCAGCTTTGGCATCAATCAGGAACTTCCAAGGTAGTTGCGCCGGAAATCGGCGGCAAAGTCGTCAAATCGTTGCTGCTCAATGGCATCGCGCATCGCCCGCATCAAGCTTTGGTAAAAAGCAAGATTGTGTTCGGTCACCAGCATTGCGCCCAGTATCTCGCCTGACTTCACCAGATGGTGCAAATACGCACGCGAATAATCGCGTGATGCCGCACAATTGGAGGTCGCATCGAGCGGTTCGACGTCTTCGGCAAAGCGGGCATTGCGCAGATTTATCGGGCCATTCCATGTAAAGGCCTGCCCATTGCGGCCAGAGCGCGTGGGAAGCACGCAATCAAACATGTCGATCCCGCGCTCAACCGCGCCGACCAGATCGTCCGGTTTGCCCACTCCCATCAAATAGCGCGGGCGATCCGTTGGCAACTGCTCCGGCGCATAATCCAGCACGCCGAACATCGCCTCCTGCCCTTCACCCACGGCAAGGCCACCGACCGCGTACCCGTCAAAGCCGATATCCGTCAGTTTCTCCGCGCTGATCTGCCTCAGATCGCGGTCCAGCGCGCCCTGTTGAATACCGAACAGCGCAGATCGTGACGCGTGTTCCGCACCGCTGTCAAAACCCTCGCGGCTGCGCTGTGCCCAGCGCATCGAAAGCTCCATACTCTGCGCGATCTCGTCACGCGGACGATCGGCCCGTGGGCATTCGTCAAAAGCCATGACGATATCGGAGCCCAGCAGACGCTGAATCTCCATGGATCGTTCCGGCGTCAGCATATGCTTTGACCCGTCGAGATGGCTGCGAAACTCCACGCCATGTTCAGTCAGTTTGCGCAGGTCAGACAGGCTCATCACCTGATACCCGCCGCTATCGGTCAGGATCGGGCGATCCCAGTTCATGAAATTGTGCAAGCCACCAAGGCGCGCCATGCGCTCCGCTCCGGGGCGCAGCATCAGGTGATAGGTATTGCCAAGGATAATATCCGCACCCAGAGCGCGTACGGCTTCGGGCTTCATCGCCTTCACTGTGGCGGCGGTTCCCACGGGCATAAAAGCGGGCGTCTGGATATCGCCGCGCCGCATCGCGATGGTCCCGCGCCGCGCGCGGCCATCGGTGCTGTGGAGAGTGAAGGAAAAGCGGTCTGCCATTGCGGCCTGCGCTAAACTCTTCGGTTTGCGCTGTCACCCTTCGAAAGCTGCCGCGCTCAATCGAAAAAAGGGGCCGACGCTGCACCGAGCACCGGCCCCTGAATTTGAATGCAATGCGGTTTAGAAGTTAATCAGGAAACCTGCACTCGCGCGCACGGAGTCGAACGCGATCGTATCAAGATTCAAACGGAAGCTTCCCGGACCGACCGGGAGTTCAACACCTGCACCAACCAGATAGTCGCCTTCGCTTGTGTCAATGCCGTCAAAGGCATCGCCGAAATCGACGTCCACGACCTCGCCGGGATCGATATCGACTTCCTGATACCCGCCACGCAGATAGTACTTCGAACCGTTTGCCGTGGCGAAGCCGAAGCGGACTGAACCGCCAAATTCGTTGTCGATCACATCTGTACCGATGTGGAAGTTACCTTCGACACCAGCAAAAAGGTTATCTCCAACAGCCACGTCATAGCCGGCGACCACACCAAGGATCGGGCTCGCATCGTCAAATTCGACACCATCCACGTCGTCATCGGTGACGCCAAGATCATGGTAGCCTGCCGATACCCCGACAAATGCGCCGGTCGCAGCATCATTGCCTGTCTGCGCCATAGCGACGCCAGGAGTGAAGGCTGCCGCAACACCGGCGGCACACAGAAGGAATTGTTTTTTCATATTTTTTACCTGTATTTATTCTAGGGGCGCGCCATCATGGCGCGGTCACTCGCCAATGTAGGAAGAGTGCTTTCCAGAGGATTAATGCCGGACACGCAGGCCAAAAAACCTGTGGCTTTCGTCGCGGTCACGCGGCGCACCAGCGTGCTATTCGCGCAGCCTCCACCCCGTCTTGAAGATGTATGCGATGATTGCCGTGCACAGCGCCAGAAAGCCGAGCGTCAGGCCAAGAGACACTGCAATCGAGACATCGGACGTTCCGTAAAACGTCCAGCGCAAGCCGCTGACCAGAAAGGCAATCGGATTAGCGAGCGCAACCGTGTTCCACGGCGCGGGCAGCATATCGAGGGAATAGAACGTCCCGCCCAGAAATGTCAGCGGGGTCAGGATCAGGACGGGGATGATTCCAAGCTTCTCAAAGCTGTCTGCCCAGATGCCCAGAATAAACCCGAACAGAGAAAAGCTCGCCGCCACGAGCATGATATAACCAAGCGCATACAATGGATACTTGATCTCGTAGTCGACGAAAAATGTCGCCGTGCCCAGAATGATACCGGCAAGGATCAGGCTCTTGGTCGCGGCCGCGCCGACAAAACCGACAAGCGTCTCCGCCACGCCGACAGGAGCCGAAAGCAGCTCGTAAATTGTGCCGGTAAAGCGGGGCATGTAGATGCCGAAGCTGGAATTGCTGGTCGTCTCTCCCAAGAGGGTCAGCATCAGCAGGCCTGGGATTATGAAGGCTGAGTATTCAACCCCATCGATCGGCTCCATCCGGCTGCCGATGGCGCTGCCAAAAACGATGAAATACAGCGATGTGGTCAGCACGGGCGCAAGGATCGACTGGAACGCGGTGCGTATGGCGCGCATCAATTCGCGTTTGTAGATTGACCACGCGCCTATGAGGTTGAAGCTCATGCCGCCTCTCCCTGAGAACCCTGAGAGCCCTGAGAGCCATTCGCGACCAGATCGACAAAGATGTCTTCAAGCGAGCTGTCGTGAATGTCGATGCCGGTGTAATCGATACCCGCCGCGATCAACGCTTTCGTGAGAGCCGCAACCTCCGCGCGCCCTCCCCCTGTGCCATTGCCGCCGCGATAGCAAAGCTCACACCCGTCCGCGCGCAGTTCAACCGGGAATGCCGCGATGGCTTCGGGCAACTGCGCCAAGGGTGTCGCAAGCTCGACAATCGCTTCGGTTGATCCCAGACGTTTCATCATGGTCGCCTTGTCATCCACCATCAGGATGCGCCCGCCACGGATGATCCCGACGCGGTCCGCCATCAGTTCGGCTTCCTCGATATAATGCGTGGTCAGGATGATCGTCGTCCCGCGCTCTCGCAGAGCACCGATCTGGTCCCACATGCCCTTACGCAGCTCAACATCGACGCCCGCAGTGGGCTCATCAAGAAACAGCAGATCGGGTTCATGCGCCAGCGCCTTTGCAATCAGGACGCGCCGTTTCATGCCGCCCGATAGCTCGCGTATCTGGCTGTCACGCTTTTCCCACAGGCTTAGCGAACGTAGGACTTCCTCAATCCGTGCAGCGTCAGGCGGATACCCGAACAGGCCGCGCGAATAGGAGACCGCGCGTTGCACCGTCTCGAACATATCCGTGCTAAGCTCCTGCGGGACCAGCCCTATCCGCGCGCGCGCACGCCGCCAATCGGTCGCCAGATCATGCCCGAACGCTGTCATAGTGCCCGACGT
The DNA here is from genome assembly GCA_049647465.1 of Erythrobacter sp. Classification (GTDB taxonomy): domain Bacteria; phylum Pseudomonadota; class Alphaproteobacteria; order Sphingomonadales; family Sphingomonadaceae; genus Erythrobacter. The sequence continues at coordinate 1,459 of JBARXS010000044.1, read as the reverse complement.
CGGCCGCACCAGCCCGCACACCGCACCGATCAGCGTCGTCTTGCCTGCGCCATTAGGCCCAAGCAGCGCGAAAATCTCGCCCTGCCGGATATCCAGATCAACCCCGTCGAGCGCTTTGGTCCCGCCGGGATAAACCTTTGTCAGGCCGGTGATTGAGAGGATTGACTGAGACATGGTTTGCCAGCGCTAGGGCAGGAGCAGGGAACTGTCACCATAGGAATAAAAACGATATTCGTGCGCAATCGCATGGGCATAGGCCGCCATCATCCGATCCCGCCCGATCAGCGCGCTGACCAGCATCATCAAAGTCGATTTGGGCAGGTGGAAATTGGTCATCAAGCCGTCCACACCCTTGAACCGGTAACCGGGCGTGATGAAGATATCGGTGTCACCCTCAAACGGCTGGATCATGCGGTTTTCATCGGCCGCGCTTTCGAGCAGGCGCAGCGACGTGGTGCCCACCGCAATGATGCGACCGCCATTTGCGCGCACCGCATTCAGGCGATCCGCTGTGTCCACCCCAATCCGCCCGAATTCCGAATGCATGGCGTGGTCATCGGTATCATCAGCCTTCACCGGAAGGAACGTCCCCGCGCCAACATGCAGGGTGAGCGTTTCTCTCCCGATGCCGCGTTCATCCAGAGCCTCAACCAGTCGATCGGTGAAATGCAGCGAAGCCGTGGGCGCGGCAACTGCCCCGTCCTCTCTCGCAAACATCGTCTGGTAATCCTCGTAATCACGCTCATCAATGCCACGCTTTTGCGCGATGTAAGGCGGCAGCGGCATCGTACCTGCGCGGTCCAGCAGCACTTCCACGGGTTCGCTGCCTTCAAACATCAGAGTCATCGAGCCGTCTTTGTGGCGCGTCTCTGCAATGGCCGTCACCCTGCCGCCGAAGACGAGTTGATCGCCGTCTTTCACCCGTTTCGCATTGCGGATGAAGGCCTGCCAGCGGCGCAGATCAATGCGTTTGTGCAAGGTCGCGCCGACCTTTGCCTCGCCGCCAGCGCGCCTGCCTTCAAGCTGGGCTGGAATCACCCGCGTATCGTTGAAGACCAGCACATCGCCCGGCGACAGCAGCGACGGCAGATCAAGCACGCCCCAATCTTCAAACGGGGCATCTTCAAAAGGCGCATCCATTCCGCGCACGACCAGCATTTTGGCCGCATCGCGCGGGCGCACCGGGCGCAGGGCTATGCGTTCGGGAGGGAGCTCGAAATCAAACAGGTCAACGCGCATGGGGGCGCTCCTACCCCCTTCGCCATGCGGGTGGAACCACTTTCACGGGGTGCAGAAACCCGCCGATACTGAGTGAAACCGCTTTATTGGCTCTCGAGCGGTGCGCTCAGCAGATCAGCGGTGATATCCGACTGAATCTGCGGTGTTTCAGGTGCGGGAGGCGGGCGATTGTCGCTCGCCATCGAAGCCTGCAGGATGCGGGTCGGACGCTGCGGTGGCT
>JBARXS010000043.1:0-1863 GCA_049647465.1 Erythrobacter sp. | reverse complement strand
CCAAACATCGCAACCCGCTCTATTTGCCCAGCGCCGCGCTGAACCCCACCATCCGTGCAACCGGCGATCTGGCGGAGCTTGCGGCGCTCGACATTGTGCTGGGCGTGACCCCGGCACAGGTTCTGGGCCGTATCCTGTCTGATCTGCCCGCGGCCCCGCGCGATCTGGTATTGTGCTCCAAGGGGATCGAGGCTGGGACCGGCAGGCTGATGCACGAGGTTGCCCGCGCCGCCTGTCCGGGCAGCGAGGTGGCTGTGCTATCCGGGCCTACTTTCGCGCACGAAGTCGCCGCTGGCCTGCCCACCGCAGTGACGCTCTCGTGCAGCGGCGGCGAGGAGCAGTGGCAGCGCCTCTCCCCCGCCATCGCACGCCCGGCATTCCGCCCCTATTACTCCGACGATGTGACCGGAGCCGAGGTTGCTGGAGCGATCAAGAATGTGCTGGCGATCGCCTGCGGTCTGGTCGAAGGGCTGGGCCTGGGGCAAAATGCTCGCGCCTCCCTCATCGCGCGCGGCATGGCGGAAATGCTGCGCTTTGGCACAGACCTGGGGGCGCGCGCTGAAACACTTTCTGGCCTGTGCGGCATGGGTGATGTGGTGCTGACCTGCACCTCCACCTCCAGCCGCAATTTCTCGCTCGGCAAAGCGCTTGGTGAAGGGGCGAGCGCCGCCGATCTGATGGCTGACCGCCGCACCGTGGCAGAAGGCGCGCACACAGCGCCCGTGCTGGCCGCGCTGGCAGCCGAACGCGGCATCAATATGCCCATCGTGACCGCAGTTGATGCAATCCTGAAAGGCGAGAGCACCCGCGAAGTGGTGGCGCAATTGCTCGCCCGCCCGCTCAAACCCGAGTCGGAACAGCCCGCTTGAACACCCCGCCCTCCCAACTCCCTTCTGGCCAACCCAAACCGGCCAGCGGAATGCCTGATCACGGCGGTGATGACATGGCGACGCTGGCCAAGGGCGGGCGCACCAACACGCTGGGCTTTATCATTCGCGCGCTGGGCGGCATCCCGTTCCTGTTCGTCGGGTTTCGCCTGTATGGCGTGGACGAGATGGGCCGCTTTGCCGCCGCCTTTGTCATTATCGAAGTGTTCGCGCTTATCTGCGCTCTGGGTGAAAAGCGCGGGCTGGCGCAGCGCCTGAGTGAAAGCGATGTGGGGGCCGACGATGAGGAAGGCACCGGTCACACCAATCTGGTGTTTGACGGGATGCTGGTCGCGTTTCTGTGCTCGATCGTCGCCTGCGTTATCCTGCTGATATTCCCGCGTATTATCTTTCCCAGCGGGACGAACAGTGACTTGGATACCCTGATGATCGCGGCGATTCCCGCGATCGCGTTGACCGAGATTTTGCTGGCAGCGCAGGCCTATCGTTATGACATCGCCACCACGGTGCGCGCGCGCGCCATCGTGGAGCCGTGGACCAAATCCATCGCGGTCGCTGCGTTCTTCTTCATTCCCGCAGTCAGTGCAGGCGGCATCGCGCTGGCTTTCGTCGCGGCGGTTTATGGCGCGCTGTTCACCGCCGCGTTTTCCTTTTTGCGCACCTACGGCCTGCCCAAAAACTGGCATCCGCGCCCGCGCTATCTGTGGCGCATCACGCGGCGCGCCATCCCCTTGATCGGGGCGGACGCGATTGAGCGCAGCACGCGGCTTGTTGATGTGTTTCTGCTGGGCCAGTTTGCTTCGGCAGGGGCGGTCGGCATCTACTTCTTTGCCAAGGAAGTGGTCAGCGTACCGCAAAAGCTGAAGACGAGTTTCGAGCCGATCCTTGCCCCCGTCATCACCAAGAACCTGAAAATCAACAACTACTCCGCCATCGCTGCGCAAGTGCAGCAGGTCGGTTTCTGGATCATTGCGCT
>JBARXS010000042.1:0-9205 GCA_049647465.1 Erythrobacter sp. | reverse complement strand
CTGACATAGATCAGGCCTTCGCCACCGGTCCTGTCGCGATTGATGTCGAATGGTTCGCCAACACGGGCGATCTGGCGCGCCTGTTTCAATTGATGCGAGGCGAATGCGATCCTCGGGTTTTTGCGATCATGGCGATCAACCAATCCGCGCCCGCCGGTGTGGCGGGAAAGTGGGACTATATTGGTTATAAGGGCGGGTCAGAGCCGGGTATTCTCAACCTCACATGGCTGCTGCGCGATAGGGCTGGCCGGGACCGGATGCTGTCGCTGAGCTGGGCTAATCCTGATGCGCCGCTGGAAGAATCCACGCTGGAACTGATCGCTCAGCGTATCCTGTCGCTCCCGCAATAGCCTCCAAAAAATCGGATGCGCGCATCCCCCTCTTGCGCGCTTTCCGCTCGCCTCCTATCGCGGCGTCAAGTGAATTTGAGTTTTAGAGGAAAACCGATGGGCAATGAAACACCGGGCCAGCAGCGCTTTGAGGGCACCAGCAATTACATCGCGACCGAGGATCTCAAAGTGGCCGTCAATGCCGCTGTGACCCTGCGCCGTCCGCTGCTCGTCAAAGGGGAGCCGGGTACGGGCAAAACCGTTCTGGCGCATGAAATCTCAAAGGCTCTGGGCGCGCCCATGATTGAGTGGAACATCAAATCCTCAACCAAGGCGCAGCAGGGACTGTATGAATATGACGCAGTGGCGCGCCTGCGCGATGGCCAGCTTGGCGAAGAGCGCGTTCACGACATTCGCAACTACATCAAAAAGGGCAAATTGTGGGAGGCCTTCACTTCGGATGAACTGCCCGTCCTGTTGATCGACGAGATTGACAAGGCTGACATCGAATTCCCGAACGATCTGCTGCAAGAGCTCGACCGGATGAGCTTCGATGTTTACGAAACGCAAGAGCGCGTTGAGGCCAAGGTGCGCCCCATCGTGGTCATCACATCGAACAATGAAAAGGAACTGCCTGACGCGTTCCTGCGCCGCTGTTTCTTCCACTATATCAAGTTTCCTGACCGCGACACGATGCAGGACATTATCAACGTGCACTTCCCCGACATCCAGAAGACCCTGGTGAAGAAGGCGATGGATATTTTCTATGAGCTGCGCGAAGTGCCGGGCCTGAAGAAAAAGCCCTCGACGAGCGAATTGCTCGACTGGCTCAAGCTGCTGCTGAACGAGGATATGCCGCTGGAGACGCTGCAGGATTCCAACCCAAACAACGCAATCCCGCCGCTGCACGGTGCGCTGCTGAAGAACGAGCAGGACGTGATGATGTTCGAACGACTTGCGTTTATGGCACGGCGCAATCCGACCTGACCCTGAATAGTTGCGCTGGCGCATATGCTGTTTATGCTCCCTTTCCAAACAAGAGGGGGCTCGAGGTGTTGTCTGTTATCGATCGAAAAGCTGTGAGAACTGCAATTGTCGCAGCATTCTGCTCTGCGTCTGTTTCGGCGTTCGCCCAGCCCGTCGATCTTCCCATCGGACCTGACGAAGACTGGTCACATGACTGGACGAATATGCGCTTTCCCGCGCGCATTGACGGCTTTGAGCGCAACCGGCTGATCCAGTTCGAGGACCGCCAGACCAACATAGCGGCCAATTACGAAGACCGGGAAACGGGCACAGTGCTCACGATCTATATCTACCGTCCAATCGTGCCCGACGCCCAAATCTGGTTTGATCGGGCGTTGCAGTCAATCGGGGCACGGCAACGCGCCTATGGCACGGTCGATTTATCGGAAATCTCAATCTCCAGCTTTGCGCCCAAGGGTGCCGGGGCAAAGAGCGGGCAATTTGCCGTTCTTGAACCGGAGTCAGGGTATCGCAGCACATCAGTGGCGATGTTTCGCGCAGATCAGTGGCTCGTCAAACTCCGGATCAGTTCGAAAGACCTCTCCACATCCAAGCTGGCAGACCTGACGAGCAAGATCGCGTCCAAACTTCCCGCGCTCGACGGTGTCTCATCCGATCCTGCCTATCTGGTCGAGGAGTGCAAAACGCCGATGGAGGGTCGCACGGCAATCCCCTTCACCTCCAGCAAAGGGGACACAGCGATAGCACTGGAAGCAAGCGCCTTTTTGATGGCTGAGTCCATTAAGAGCGTTGAAGGCGAGAGCGCTGGCGGGACGCCCGTTGGCGAAGAGGCCAAGCCGGTTCGGTATTGTCGCGAAGGAGCGCGACGCGACCAATTCAATCAGTATCGTCCAAATGAAGCCACCGATCAGTACATTCTCGCCATTGGCGACGCCGGCAACGCGATTTCGGTTTTTCCCAAAAAGCTGTTTGGAGCTGAACCGGGGGATGAGAGCGGGCGCATGGTAACCCGGATACATTCTGGAAGCGGGCTTGAAACAATTGTCCACCGACCATTCGTCGGGGTGCCCGATATTCAAACTGCGGCCGATGCCGTCTTCAGATCACCGGCCTTGGCAAAAGTCACTCGACCCCTTGGAAACGAAGGCAGCGACGTAACTATTCTTGTGGCATCGGACGAAGTGCAAAAGAATGACGGTGATACAAGCAGCTAGCCGTGTCGCCTAAGTCCGCCCGTAATGTTCATCAGTCCCGTCAAGCACGTAAGCGCATTTCATATCGCCCCAGCGCTGCCCGTTAAAGCGCAGCGGCACATAGACGCTTCGCACGACATAGTATTTCTCGCCGTCACCCGGCTGCCGGAATACCGCTAGCCGATAGGGAGCTTCACTTTTGCTTGCTATACGATCAGCCTCGTCCATCAGGATCAGGCCATTGCGGCAATATTGCGTGTCATGCTTCACTTCGCCGTTTGGACGCTGTGAGAAGCGATCAATATGCGTCGGCATGAAACCGTTTTGATCCGCGCACACAGTCGCGACGCATTCCTCAACGGAATCGGTCGCTTCATTCAGTATAGGCTTCCATTCGCTGTCCGCAAAATGGGTGAGACCGGTCGTAAAGCGCTCCGGGTTTGAATCGGGGACCAGAATATAGTCACGGTCGAACAGCGCCGACGATTTCAGTGTCCCGCTGTCCAGAGCGCTCTGCGTGACATCCATCAGCTGTTTGGCGACTGTCATGGCGTGATCCACCATCACCCCGTCTCGTGGAGACAATCCCGCCCGCACCAGACCGTCAAACATATCGTTCGCGACTTTTTCCAAGCCGGTCACTTCGGCCTGCGCTTCCGCCAGCTGCTTTTCGTTTTCACGCGTCACGCTGTCATAGCGGGTGAGCACGGTTTGCACCGCATTCACATGGTTGCTGATCGTGCCGGTGGAGCGGGCAATCACATCGTTCTGCCGGTCGACTTCCTCGACCAGCTCGCTCACGCTGTCCATTGTGCCTTCGATCCGCGCAACAGAGGCCTTGGCCTGTCCGCTGGCCTCGCTGCCCTGCTCGATCCGGTTGATAACGACGCTGGCCTCTGCCCCCAGCGCATCGATTGTCTGGGCGATTTCCTCGGTCGCTTTGCGCGTGTCATTGGCGAGGCTCTTCACCTCACTTGCCACTACGGCAAAAGTGCGGCCTGCATCCCCTGCCCGCATCGCTTCAATCGTGGCGTTCAGCGCAAGGATGTTGGTGGTCTCTGCGATATCATCGATATCCTGCGCGCTGCGGCGCACCTGCTCCATCGCGGCGGAAAAACTGGTGACGTGCTGTCCAAGGGTTTCAACCAGTTCCAGCAGGTCGTTGATCTGGCCAAGCGAGGACTGAATCAGCGATGTGCCCTCGCCCAATCTCTCAATCGCGCGCTCTGACAAAAGGCGCGCTTCGTCGCTGGCTTCGCTTACCTTTTCCTGGTCCGCCTCCAGCGCGGCAACGGTCCCCTGAAGCGCGGTGTGTTCGGCGCGCAGAGCCTGTGAGGACCGAATGACGGCATCAACGACACCGGCCACTTCGGCGCAGCCAACTGTTACTGCGCCGCAGCTTTCCGGTATCTGTTCCAGAGCGACAGCGTCCTGAGTGTCGATTGCAGTCGGCTTCATAGTCATAACGCCCCGTTGCGTGCCGCATGATACAAATGCGGTGTCTTCATCTGCGGGAGTAGGCAAAGGTGGTTAGCAAAGGTTTAAAACCGCGCGTGTTTGCGCACCGTGCGCGACCTTCTGATCAGGGGCTGGCGCCGCCGTGATTGCGAGGCTATGCAAGCCGCATGTTTTTCAACTTCACAGAAGAGCTGCGCAGCGCCGGTATCGGGGCGAGCTTCAAGGAACATCTCACGCTTCTCGAAGCGCTCGACAAGGACGTGATCGAGCAGACGCCAGAGGCGTTCTACTACCTATCGCGTGCGACCTTTGTGAAGGATGAAGGGCTGCTGGACCGGTTCGATCAGGTGTTCCACAAGGTCTTCAAGGGCATCATGTCCGATTACGGTCAGAACCCGGTCGAAGTGCCCGAAGACTGGCTCAAAGCCGTTGCCGAGAAATTCCTGTCCGAAGAAGAAATGGCCGAAATCGAAAAGATCGGCGACTGGGATGAGCTGATGGCCAAGCTCAAGGAGCGCCTCGCCGAGCAGGAAAAGAAGCACGAGGGCGGCAATAAATGGATCGGCACCGGCGGAACGTCACCGTTCGGCAATTCCGGCTACAACCCCGAAGGCGTGCGCATCGGCGGCGAAGGCAAGCACAAGAAAGCCGTCAAAGTCTGGGAAAAGCGCGAGTTCAAAAACCTCGACAACACCAAGGAACTGGGCACCCGCAACATCAAGATGGCGCTGCGCCGCCTGCGCCGCTTTGCGCGCGAGGGAAACCCCGACCAACTTGATCTGGATGCGACGATCGAAGGCACGGCAAAGCAGGGCTGGCTTGATATCCACATGCGCCCGGAACGGCGCAATGCGGTGAAATTGCTGTTATTCCTTGATGTGGGCGGGTCGATGGACCCCTTCATCAAGCTGGTCGAGGAATTGTTCAGCGCGGCGACGGCGGAATTCAAGAACCTCGAATTCTTCTATTTCCACAATTGCCTGTATGAAGGCGTGTGGAAAGACAACAAGCGCCGCTGGCAGGAACGCACCAAGACCTGGGACGTGCTCCACAAATATGGCCATGATTACAAGGTCGTATTCGTCGGGGACGCGGCAATGAGCCCCTATGAGATCACTCATGCCGGCGGCAGCGTCGAGCATATGAACGAGGAAGCGGGCACCACATGGATGCAGCGTGTGACCAACACCTACCCTGCAACCGTATGGCTCAATCCGGTGCCCGAAAAGCAATGGGGCTATTCGCAATCGACCAAGATGCTGAAGCAATTGGTCGATGACCGGATGTATCCGCTGACGCTGGACGGCTTGGATGATGCAATGCGGGAATTGAGCCGCAAACAGGGGCATTGAGAGCCGACCTCGCATCGAGGCCTTTGTTTTGGTATGGTGATCAAAATCTAGAAGGAGGTTTCGATGCGCGCCTTTCTTATTCCATTTGCCGCGTTCGCCTTGATCGGAGCAAACGACAAGGCTGAAATCGAAGCGCAAGGGCCGGATGTGCCGGTTCCCGTCGATGGAGCGAATCATGATGCGCGCGTCGATTGCCAGGGTCGGCTGACCAGTACCGGTGATCAAAACCCCCCGGTAGCAGTGTCAAACAAAGCGCTATTCCAGCGCAAACCGGCCACACCAGAGAAGCCTCTTGCAATCTATGCCGTGGAGCGGCGCGAAAATGGTTGCGCCGTGATGGTGATGATGGGGGACATCAATGATGTTCGTCCGCTTCCAGAGACTGATGAACAGGGATATCGTCTGTTGCCGGCGGAACAAGCGCAATCAGGCGACTGATCAATAAAGCAAATGCTTACGCACCGTCTGCACCCACGCGGCCTCGTCATGCGTGGCTACTGCGTCCAAATCGTCCGGCGTTGAGGCCGGATTATCGACCCATTCCCGTAATCCTGGTCCACCATTGATCACGTCGATTGCCAGGCGGTCGAGCTCATACTCATAGGGGAAATCGCGCCACAGATCATAGTCCGGATACAGCGTGCGGATCGCTTTGAAGGCGAGCGCCTGCAATCGCCAGGGCTTGAACGCATCGTGATCATAATCCGGCCCTTCTGCGTGCATCATCAAGGCGTTGCACAGTTTACCTGCGTGTTTGTGGAAGGTCGGTTCAAACCAGCATTCCCGCACAGCGACGCCCGCGCACCATTGCGGCGCCATCTTGCGCATCAGCTTCCACACGCCCTTCGCATCCACATCAGGCGCGCCGAACAGCACTTCGAGCGGGCGCGTGGTGCCCCGTCCCTCACTCAAAGTCGCGCCTTCGATCATCACTGTCCCGGCATAACAGCGCGCCATGTTGACGCTTGCCGCATTGGGTGACGGGTTTATCCAGATGCGGTCGGCAGGCCAGCCATAGCCGCTGGACACTGCACCCGAAGGTTCGTCCGGTTGCCAACCTTCCATCGCAACCACCTGATAATCCACGTCCAGATCAAAATGCGCGACGAACCAGTGACCCATCTCTCCCAGAGTCAGCCCGTGGCGCATCGGCATGGGAGCCGCGCCCACAAAACTCTCCTGCCCCGGAACCAGCATCGTCCCCTCAACCGGGCGGCCGGCGGGATTGGGACGGTCAAGCACCCACACGGACTTTCCCGCCTTCGCCGCTTCCTCAAGCAAATAGAGCAGTGTCGTGACAAAGGTATAAATGCGGCAGCCAAGATCCTGAAGATCAAACAGAAATACATCGGCGCTCGACATCATCTGGCCGGTCGGGCGGCGCACTTCGCCATAGAGCGAGAAGACCGGAATGCCGTATTGCGCATCCATCTCGTCGCCACTTTCGACCATATTGTCCTGCTTGTCCCCCTTCAGCCCGTGCTGCGGGCCAAACGCGCTCGTCACATTCACTCCGGCCGCGATCAGGGCGTCGAGGGAATGCGTGAGGTCGGCGGTCACACTGGCGGGATGCGCGATCAACGCGACGCGTTTTCCCTTGAGTTGGTCCAGCAGCGCAGGATCGGCGAGGAGGCGGTCGATACCGAAGAGAGTTTTGGCAGTCATGCGCCCTCGGTTGGAACAGCCGCCGGCCAAAGGCAAGAGTGACGTTGGAATGCACGGGCGATGGAACAGACGGCCGAGCAAAACGCTATAGAGGTATGGATTACACCGCACTCGCCGTCGCATTGCTCTATGGCATCGGGCTGAACATCGCCGGAGGTCTGCTGACCAATATCGGCGAGTGGTATCAGAACCTGAAAAAGCCGTGGTTTCAGCCGCCGGGTTGGGCCTTTGGTCCGGCGTGGACGATCATTCTGGGACTTGCAGGTTGGGCGCTCTATATCGGATGGACCGAGGCAAGCACTCCGGCGGCGTTCAACACGGTAATGATTGCGTTTGGCGTCAACGCCGTTCTACACTTTCTGTGGTCGCCGCTTTTCTTCACTTTCAAACGGCCCGACTGGTCCTTTATCGAGAATTTTGCTTTGATCGCATCTTGCGCCGCTTTGATTGCTGTCCTGATGCCTGTGTCGAGCTTTGCCGCGTGGCTGGTCGTGCCCTATCTCGTGTGGACGATCTTTGCGCAGGCAATCAATTATGCGGTGCTGAAGCTGAACGGGCCTTTCGGAAAGACCTCGCCCAGCACATCGTAAGCGAAAGTTTATCGCTCGACGATCATCTGACGGCAGGCTTCGGAATGAAATTCGGGCGGCCCTGGCGCAAATGCCAGCGCCCAGAATTGCAGCCCCCCGTCTTCACGCTCCACAATCGCGTTGAGCGCGACTTGCGCGGGCGCAGGCAGATTTGCGGCGATACTCGCTTTCAGGACCAACTCCCCGGACCCGTTGGTGGAGTGATGCGAACAGGCGAGCGAAATCGCATCTACCGGCGCATCGCGCATCCCTTCGCGAAAGGCGTCAAAGTCATACGAGGCCCACTTGCCCGAGGGCGACAGGTTAAACTCGACATAGCCGGGCTGGCCGATGGGCTGCCAGAAAATCTCGAAACAGGTCGTCTTCCACAGATTATCCTGCCGCACCGATTGGCCAAGGTCTGGCATGCGAATGGCGTCCAAGCGGCCATCCATCCGAAACTCCGCCTCGCAGCCCATATCGGTCGGTGTGATCGCGGCAGTGACTGAACGGATCGGGCCAAGGTCGCATGTCTGGTGCAGCATCAAAGGTGTCATAAAGGATGCTATCGCGAAGCGCAGGCATTCGGGCAAGCCCCATGAGACAGCGCGCAACACCATCTTCCCCGCCAGCAAACACACTGATAGACGCGCCCGCATGACTGATACTGCGCACGAGTTCGATTCCGACCTGCTCCAGCTCCTTTCAAAGCGTGGACACCTGCATCAGCTTACCGATGCGGGTGCGCTTGATGCACTTGCCCAAAAGCAGGTGGTGACCGGGTATGTCGGGTTCGATCCGACCGCGCCCTCGCTGCACATCGGCAATCTCGCCTCGATCATGCTGCTGCGCCGTTTGCAGCAGGCGGGCCATCGCCCGATTGTGATCATGGGCGGTGGTACAGCCAAAGTCGGCGATCCTTCCGGCAAGGATGAAACACGCCAGATGCTGACCGAGGAACGGCTTGCCAGCAATATTGCCTCGATCAAGGGCAGCTTTGAAAAGATTCTGCGCTTTGATGACAGCGAAACCGGCGCGCTGCTGATCGACAATGACGATTGGCTGAGCAAGCTGGGCTATATCGAGATGCTGCGCACGGTCGGCCCGCATTTCACACTCAACCGGATGCTGACGTTTGATTCTGTGAAGTTGCGTCTGGACCGTGAACAGCCGCTCAGCTTCCTCGAATTCAACTACATGATCATGCAGGCCTATGATTTTCTGGTGCTGGCGCGCGAGTATGATTGCCGTTTGCAACTGGGTGGCAGCGATCAATGGGGCAATATCGTCAACGGGATCGAGCTGAACCGGCGGATCGACGGGCGCGAGGTTTATGGCTTTACCGCGCCGCTGATCACGCGGGCTGACGGGGCCAAGATGGGCAAGTCGGTGGACGGCGCGGTCTGGCTCAATGAAGCGTCCCTGCCCGCCTACGATTTCTGGCAATACTGGCGCAACACCGATGATCGCGATGTGGGCCGGTTCCTGCGGTTGTTCACCGATATCCCGCTGGATGAAATCGCCAGGCTTGAAAAGCTGGAAGGCGCAGAGATCAACGATGCCAAGGTGGTGCTGGCCAATGCTGTGACGGAATTGGTGCGCGGGGCCGATGCGGCAAGCGCAGCCGAGGCCACCGCGCGCGACACCTTTGC
>JBARXS010000041.1:0-7607 GCA_049647465.1 Erythrobacter sp. | reverse complement strand
GCAATCGATCGCGTTGGTGTAGAGATGATCCGACAGCCGAATGCCCGGCGCGATGTCGAGGCCCTGAGCAGCGCGCTTGAGGTTGCGCATTTCTTCGCTGATCGAGCCTGCGCGCCTGCCACTGGGCGGTAACTCGCGCAGGATGTTCGACCCTGCGCGTTCGAGCAGAAGCCAGAGCAGCTTGCCGAGGCGCGGGATGGCGACGCCGCGTGAGCGGTCGTCAGGCTCTATGTCCTCTGGCCTCTGTGCTAGCTTCTCCGGTGCCTTCTGGTGAGCACTGAACAGGCCTTTTGGTAGGCCGATAGCATAGAGCGAATCCTTCACGGTCTCGCGGATGCGCGGTGGCGCCTGCGGCAGATGAAACGGGCAACCTGAATCGTGGCCTGGCCGCGAAGTAAGACGCCGGAGGTAATAGGTTTCCTGAAAACTGAGATAGGCCGCGCTCATCAGCGGCGGCGGATGCTCTGCCCCAAGGCAATCGCAGGCGATCCACTTGTGGTTCTCTCGCGCGGTCGAGACCAGTGAGACGCAAGCGCGGTGGTCGGCCTCGCTGCCCCGGCCTGTATACCAGCGCACCAGCGCAGCCTTCAGCTCGTCACTGATGGCGACCCTGCCGGTCTTTCCTGTGGTGTCCTTACCTACCAGCCACATGCATGATGACGCCTTGACCCTGTCGTTTGTTCACTATATGTTCATAATCTGCAGGAGCCCATGAATAATGAACAAGGTCTTTGATATCGGCAAGTTCGACCTCGATGTCACGCTGCGCGACGCGGCGCTTGACCCGAATTGCCGTCCGACCAGGCGCATGCTCGCCAATGCCTCGATCGGAGTGGAGCCGTTCGATGCCTACTACTCGGCGCGCGAGCTCTACGAGACCTTGCAGGGCGTCTTTCAGGGCCTGCCCAATGCCAAGGCTCGGCTGACACAGATCCTGTCCTGCCATTGCGATGACTATCAGCGCTGCCTCTACTATGCGCTGGCAGGGCGCGGAGTTGTCCAGATGCTCGACGATCTCGAATGGCTTTTCGGGCTCCTCGGGCCGCGCTGCCAGATGTCGGGGCACATTCTGCGATCGGGGCAGCACCCTGCGCCGATGGTCAACCCTTACGTCTCGTCAGAGCCTGATGGCCCGGTTCCTGCCCGCAATGCCGACTTTACCGAAGGCCCATCGTGGTATCTCGATCCCGGTCTTGGAGGGATGATCGAGGAATAGACATTTCGGCGACATCACCATGCTTAGGCATGCACACCTGCGTTCACGGCATCAATATAAGTCAGCACGTCCTGCACGCGGTCGCAGCGCACAAGCTCCATCGCAGTCTGGCCGGAAAAACCGGAAAGCGGCTCAGAACGATACCAGGCATAGGCCATGATCATAGAACCGAAACGCGGTTCCACCTTGCTGAGCACCTCTAACATCGAGCCGATGCGGCGCTGAATGTCATCTGATTCCATGCGGCGGGGATCATCTTTGTCGAGACCGAGCGTACGTGCGAATTCATCGCCGGTTGTGCCCAGCTGCGCTATCAGTTTGCGCGGGTCACGCGCGCCATCTTCCGCATCGCGGTGGGATTCCATACAGGAGCCTCAGTTCAATAGTGAAACCGGCATTGGGCAATCTCTAGCTGTTGCTCGTTTCCTTTGCCAGTGACGCGATAGACCAGACGGTCTTCTTTGGTGATCCGCCGCGACCACCAGCCTGCCAGGGAGCCTTTGAGAGGCTCAGGCTTTCCGGTTCCTTTGAAAGGCGTTCGCTGGCATTCCTTGATGAGATCGTTGAGCCGGGTGAGAACCTTGTCATCGGCTTGCTGCCAGTGAAGATAATCCTCCCACGCATTGTCAGCAAAGACCAGCTTCAAGGCTCGATCAGCCCGCGCTCATTGCCGCCTTGACCATCCAGTTGCTTGATCGACTGCCTTAGGCGGTCGGAATTGGTGCGGTTCGAAAGAAGGTACATGGTCTCCTCGATCGCGTTCCAATCTTCGAGCGAGACCATCACGATCGACTCTGCCTTCTGGCGCGTGACCACGACATGTGTCCGGTCACTGACCACCTGATCCATAATGCCTTTCAGATTGGCGCGCGCTTCTGAGTAGGTGATAACATCCATAGCTTCATCCTTTCCCGAAACATTGTACTGGTATTGGTACAATTGCAAGCGTGAACAAGTGATGAAGGGCAAGAGCCCCATTTATCCGAGATAGCCTACAGGACGACAACCTGTAGCTCGATCACACCGGGCACGCCCTGCTCTGCACGCAAAACACAGAAGGGCTGGAGCTTGCTGTCCGTCCTCACCACGGCATGGCTCTGCCCGGAATTTGCTGTCATCCGGATGGCGAGGCGCTCGGCATTGGCGCGTCCGCACAGGATCGCCCTTCTGGGATCGAGGCTCTGAAGCAGCATGGTCACCTCCCGAGCGTTACGGCGTTGCCGGGAAGAATGTACGCGGCGCACGCTTGGGGGGCACGACTTCGAACCGCCGCTCCATCAATCTGCTGATGCGGAACCGGCCTCGACCATCGGGCGTGCTGAGTTCAATCTTCGCGCCGCGCTTTGTCACCCTGAATTCGGCGTGTTCGCTCCCGTCGGTGAACTTCATGGGTTCAGGCAGCCGGATCATGTCGCCATCGGCGATCTTGCGTTCCTTGAGGCGCAGATGGCGGTAGCACCGGTTGCGCCAGTCGAGGGCATAAGGGTGACGGGTTGGCCCCAGTTCCTCGAGTATACTTCTGGGACACCCGGCCTCCACCGGCCCGGAGTTTTCATCCATGTCCTTGTAGCCGAACAGGAGGCCGTCTGCGGCCTTGGGGTTCCAGCGCACCAGACAGATCACCGCGGAGATGGCGTGGGTCTGGTTGTTCGATCCATAGCGCTGGACAGCTGCGTAATAGGCCCCGGTTGTGGACACGCTTCTGATGACCCGGCATCCTTCGAAGGTGCCGGTTTCTTCATTCTCGCGCTCCCATGTGAGCTGATTGTCGAGATAGGCCTTGGGAGTGTCGAAGCCCCCCATTCCGGCACGGTGCATGTAAAGCCAGCCCATGCGTGTTCTCCTTCAGATGAGCCCCGGCTGCGCCGGAGGTGCGATCTTCAATTCGTGCGCGATCCGCGCCGTGAGTGCGGGAATGTCTGCAAGGGCGGTGATCGGCGCTTTGCGCATCACCGCGCCAGGCGGTTTCCAGAACGGGTTGCGCCAGGCGAGACCCGGCTCGCCGAACCTTTCCGGGCTGATCCGGACATAGATACCTTCGGCTTCCAGCACATGCTCGCCCGCGAGTTGTTCCTGTGAGGTGTAATAGCTGATGCGATAATTGGCATGCTCGAGCCCGATCCCTGCTGCGATCTGGCGAAGCGCGCGTGTGCCCTCGCGCCGGTAGTGGCGCAGCTCTTCGGGACGATAGTCGATCCCGCGCTTGACCAGCGCAATGATCGCCGGTCTGTGCTTGAGCTCGGCAAGGCGTTCGATGCACTGGGACCGCAGAGCCTGGTCGTCTGCCTCACATTCGGTCGGCCTTCCGTCGGCAATGCGCTGAAGGTGGCGGGTGAGGAGCAGCACTGCCGGGCAGTTTGCAACCTGCCGGCCTGCAAGGCGGACATCATCGACGGCCTCGTTCAGTGCTCGCAGCGCATTCTCGAAGGTTGTCAGTCCATCAGGCTGGAGTGCGCGGCGGTAACGGTAATCGATGTCGCAGGACATGAGGCTTCCTTTCCATTGCAAGATGCAATGGCCCCATCCCCCTTCCCTCAATGCAGGCTGCGATGATGTTCGCTCGGGTTCTGCAGCGGCAACGGCTCGTAGATCATCGGTCGCAGGAGCGTGCCTGGCGCAATCTGCTCGAGGATTCGCGCAACTGCCGAGACCGCAACGCCCGCCACGGTTGTCTGGATGATGAGCGTTCGGCCTTGACCCGGAGCTGTGCCAAGTGACCAACCGGCGTCCCCCTTGCCGAGAAGACCGTCCAGCACCTGGCGTGGATCCCTTTGGGGAAACAGGCCTGCGATATACTCAGCCAGCACACCGCCGATGGGCGCCCTTCCCCGTCCTGCAACATCGCCCGCATAACGGTGAAGCTGGGTGAGGCGAACGACCTCCTCGGGGGCTGGCTCAAGCACAAGCCGGAACTGGCGCCGGATCATCGGCTTCCTCCCCCTCGTCGTCCGCAGCTTCACTCTGGTAGCCCGAATAGGCCGCAAGATGGTTGAATGCCTGATCGGCCTTCGCGGCCGCGGTGATGATGGCCGTCTTGTCCGCCTTGAGGATCTCCAGCCAGTGCGAGACATAACTGGCATGGCTTTCGTGGAGGTCTGCTGGGAGGCCTAATTCATAACAGATCCGGGCACTCACCTGCTCGGCGACCAGCTCCTCGAAAGAGTATGCCTTGTCGCCGAAACGCTTGCCAAATTCGCGGGCAAGCCGCGAGGCGTGCCCTGACCAATGGCCGAGTTCGTGCGCTTTCGTGGCCACGAATCCGTCTTCGGTGTTGAAGACATTGGGGTGCGGAAGCTGAATATAATCAGCGCCCGGCGAGTAGAACGCGCGGTCGCCGCCGAGGCGTATGTCCGCCGGGACGGGTGCGAAGAAGCGCTCGATAGCAGCGGCCTTCTGCGAGGGCGTCGGCGGCGCTTCAGGCACCGGGTTCGGATAGAAATGCGGCGGCAGCCCGTCAATTTGGGAGGCGTTGAACACGCTGTACGCGCGCATGAAGCGGATTGTTTTCGACGACTCCTCACCGGTCGCCTGGTCGACCGCGGTCTTCTTCGTGCTGTTGAAGTAGATGCTCGGCTCGGCGGTCTCGCCCTTGCGGACCTGTCCGCCAAGCTCGATGGCTTGCCGCCAGGTCATCCAGTAGCGTGAGCCATAGCCATAGTGGTCGGCGACCGCCCAAAGATAGAGGCGGTTGATCCCTGTGTAGGGGACGCCTGCAGCGCGCAGCGGCGCTCCGCCCATACCGGTCTTCTTCCAGGGTCGGCGCCAGGGCAGCGTTCCGGCCTCGATTGTCGCGATGATCAGATTGGTGATTTCCTGCGCGACGTCGCGCTTGGGTAGTTGGCGCATTGGCCTGCTCCTCAACAAAAAAGAGGCCCGGCTCACTCAGGCGAGTGGCCGGGCCAGGTCATCAGGAGGGGTGATTGACCGCCTCAGGCGGCTACCGCCGCTTCACCACAGGCGTGTTGAGGTTCATGGTCATCGATCAGCTCGTCGGCCTCGCTGTCGGCTTCACCGTCATCGCCATCGCAGACGTCGGCGACAGGTTCGCTTTCGCCGGTGTCCGGGATGACCGGATCAGCGGGATTGGCAGCGATCGTGAACTTCATGCCTTCGGGGAGCCAGGCCAGCGCTGCTTCCTTGACGTCCTGTTCAACGATCGCCTTGCCGGC
This sequence comes from Erythrobacter sp., assembly GCA_049647465.1. Lineage (GTDB taxonomy): Bacteria > Pseudomonadota > Alphaproteobacteria > Sphingomonadales > Sphingomonadaceae > Erythrobacter. The sequence goes on along the minus strand of JBARXS010000041.1, from coordinate 2,222 downwards.
GAAGATCGTCTCGCAGGTCTTGGCAAGGTCAGCTTTCTTCGATGCGGCATAACGCGCCGCAAGATCGCTGCCGCCGACTTCGGTCAGTGCTGCAAGACACGAGGTCTTGCTCACGCGGTCGAAGAAATTCTCGGCCGTCGGCCGCCACATCGCTGCAACATCGATGTCGAGCATGCTGCCGATGACAGCATGGATCGGATGGTATTCCGAACCATAGCCCTTCTTGGCTTCGAGCGAGATGGCCACCGCATAGGCGAGCCACGCCGCCTTGGCTTCGTCGGCAAGTTCGCGGAAGGCAATGAAGCGCTGGGCTGCACAGCCATGTTCCTGCCATGCCGTGTCGAGCGCGTTTTCGGCCTCGGCGAGAATCCCTTCGGCTGTGGACTGCGAAAGTTCTCCGGTCGCCGGATCGCTGGGTCGTCCGCCCTTGATCGAGGTGCCCCGGCTTTCATAGCTGCGGCTGTCAGCCAGCGCGAAGATGGCGAAGTCGAGCGCGAGCCCCGCATCGGTGAGCAGCGATGCCGACAGGATATTGCGGCGCTGGACCGAAAGCTCGTCGAAGAGGCGGGCGCTGATCGGCTTTTCCGTGCCCGGCGCAACTGCCTCGGGCCTGGAAGGTGCGGCGCTGCCTCGCTTGGTGGAACCTGGCACCGGCTCTTCGGCCGTCGCTGTCACCTTGCCATTCTCATCAGTCTCGAACGAAAGGCGCTTTTCGCTGTAGTAATCGGCCTCGAGCACCATTTCGCCGCGGGTGGTGAGAACCAGAAAACGTCCGGCCTCACTGCGCCATTCTTCGGGCAGTTCGCGCACCGGGCTATTGAGGTCGCTGCGCTCAGCATCGAGATCCTCGTACTCGGCCTCGAGCTGTCCGAAGTCGGCCTCGTTGTCTTCATCACCACTGTCATCGCCTTCGTCGATCATTGCGCTGATTTCTTCCATGCGGGCATCGATCGCTTCAATTCGGGCACGTGCTTCTTCGGAGAGCGGCGCGGGCGGGAGGCGAACCGCATTGACGCCCATTTCGCTGCGCGCCTGCCATGAATTGGTCGACGCCACCGGGCTGATCCAAGCAAGGCCCGTCTCGGCAGCAATGCGCTGGGCTTCGGTCTCCATTTTCTCCGCCGCAAGCCTGTGGGCGATCTCGATGTCGATCCAGCGATCATCTGGCGCTTCGCTGAAGAGGTCGCGCTCGATCTTGCCGCCAGCGGCCACATAGGCATCTTCCCCGATCAGCAGCGCGATTGGGTCATTGCCGCGCATGGAACCGCTCGCCACCATACGCCGGATGGCATCGGCGCTTGGGTTATAGGCATAGCGCATCTGCTCAAAGACCCGCAGCTGCACCTCGTGCTGATCGGTCGCGGCGTAAGCCTTAGCGATCTCGAGGGTGACATCGCCCTTGGCGAGCGCTTCGAAAATCGGCTCGGCGAGGTTGGCAAGCCGCAAGCGGCCTTCCACAAAGCGCTGGGTGAGACCGAAGCGTTTGGCGACCGCGGCAACATCGCTGCCTTCCTTGATGAAGTGTTGGAAGGCGCGGCATTCCTCAGCTGGTGACATCCCGACGCGCTGGAAGTTCTCAGCCAGCGAGGCCTCGCCAGCTTCCTCTTCGCTGCCCTCAAGCAGCTTGCATTCGATCTCGGTATCGGGGTCCCACGCACCGCGCGCGACGATCATATCGATGGCTCGCAGCCGGCGACCACCGGCGATGACGGCAAACTTGCCGCGCTTCTTGCTCTTGGTGACCAGCAGGTTCTGCAAAAGGCCGCGCGCTTCGATGTCGGCGGAAAGCTGGATATCGTCTTCTTCGCTGCGCGTTTTGCGCACGTTGGCATCGCTCAGATAGAGCCGGGAGAAGGGAATAAGCATCGTCGTCACTCCTGATGTGCACCCGGCAATCACCCGGGCACACATCCCCTCCCCCTCCCCTTGCAACCTTCAAATTGATCGCCTTTTTCGGCCCGTAGCCGACATGCCGCTTTCGGGATCGGGCATCGCCCTCGCTGATGGCCGTTTGTGGGTGGGGAGCCGAATTTCTGCTTCTCAGCGACCACTATCGTCCGTGGGATTACAGCACCGAAACGGAGTGACCCTCATGTCATTGAAGATTGCCGATTGGGCGTCCATTCATAGTAGGACACTGGATGCCCGGTTCTAGGATGTCGTCCCTCTCGCAAAAATTCCATGCCTTCGCGCTCATAAAATCTTCGCGCTCGCTCGTTCGT
>JBARXS010000040.1:0-49167 GCA_049647465.1 Erythrobacter sp. | reverse complement strand
GAGAAACGCACCGCCGCCGATGACAGCGATCAGGCCAACCAGCAGCAGCCCGATCCGGCCCATATCAGTCGACCTTCTGCATGATCAGCGAGGCATTCGTGCCGCCAAATCCGAACGAGTTGTTCAGGACAGCGCGGACCTCGCGCTTGCGCGCTTTCAGCGGGACGAGATCAATGCCTTCGGTCCCATCATCGGGATTGTGCAGGTTGAGCGTCGGCGGAACGATACCGTCGCGCATGGCGAGGATACAGAACACAGCCTCAACCGCCCCTGCGCCGCCCAGAAGGTGGCCTATCGCGCTTTTGGTGGAGCTCATCGAAGCACCGCCAAGATCGCTGCCCAATACGCGCATCACCGCGGCCAGTTCGATTGTATCGGCCATCGTGCTGGTGCCGTGCGCGTTAACATAATCGATGTCACCCGGCCCAAGACCAGCCTTCCTCAGAGCCATGCGCATTGCAAGTTCCGCGCCCTTGCCTTCGGGATGGGGTGCGGTCACGTGATAGGCATCGCCTGAGAGGCCGTAGCCCGTCACCTCGGCATAGATTTTGGCACCGCGTGCCTTTGCACGCTCATATTCTTCGAGAACGACAACGCCTGCGCCCTCGCCCATCACAAAGCCGTCACGGTCCTTGTCATAGGGGCGGCTGGCTTCGGTCGGGCGGTCATTCATGCTCATATTGAGCGCGCGCGCCTGAGCGAAACCGGCAATTCCAAGCGGGTTGATCGTGCTTTCCGAACCGCCGGCCAGCATGACGTCGGCGTCATCCATCGCGATCATCCGCGCGGCATCGCCGATGGAATGCGCGCCGGTCGAACAGGCCGTAACGACAGCATGGTTCGGCCCCATAAAGCCGTATTTGATCTGCACCTGTCCGGTGACGAGATTGATCAGCCGTCCGTGCACAAAGTGCGGGGAGACCCGGCCCGGTCCGCGCTCATGCAGGACGATGCTCTCTTTCTCGATCCCCGGCAGCCCGCCAATCCCGGCGCCGATGGAGCAGCCGGTGCGCTCTTTCTCTTCCTGCGTCATGTCAGTCAGGCCCGCATCTTCAAGCGCCTGCCCAGCGGCATCAATGCCGAAAACGATGAAGGGATCGACCTGACGCTGAACCTTGTGATCCACGCGTTTGTCAGCGTCAAAGCCCATCGGGTGATCCTTGGGCTTTACTTCACAGGCGATTGTGCACTTCTGGTCTGACGCATCGAAATGCGTGATCTGACCCGCGCCGCTTTCGCCCGCGAGCAGGTTTTTCCAGCTGGTTTCCACATCACCACCGATGGGGGTGACAAGGCCAAGGCCTGTTACGACAACACGGCGCATTTCTCTCTCCAAAGATACGGCAAGCCGGACATCAGCCAATGCATTTCAGTCCGGCAAAAACACTACAGGCCCGGAGACCCTGTTCGGGCTCGGGCCTGTTGGTCAGTCGCCCGTGTCATGCGGGCGCGCTGTGGGCGGTTTAGCCCTTGTTTTCTTCGATGTATTTCGTCGCATCGCCGACCGTGGTGATTTTCTCAGCCGCATCGTCAGGGATTTCGACGCCGAATTCCTCTTCAAACGCCATGACCAGTTCAACGATGTCGAGGCTGTCAGCGCCCAGATCATCAATGAAGCTCGCCTCTTGGGTGACCTTGTCCCCCTCAACGCCGAGATGTTCGACAACAATTTTCTGCACGCGGTCGGCAGTATCGCTCATGTGTATCCCTCTTATGTCGGGTGTTGAATTGCCTTTCGCCCTAATGAACGGCACTCAGGCTGGCAAGGGCATAGCTATGGAAAGGTGCGCAGATTGCAAGCGGTGAGGGGCAAATTGGGCTTGGTATTGCGACTTTATTGGGCGGTTGGGAGCATCATCGCGGCCATTTTTGCAGGATATTCAGCCAGCGCGCAGAAACTGGATTTTATGCCTGTGGCAACCCCGGCCCCGGAAACGCAGCGTTATTCGATTGCTGCGCCAGACGGCACAATAGTCGGCAATCAGCTGGAATTGACCAGTAAAACAGCGCAGCGAATCACGCTGGCCCGTACGCGCGATATCGGTTTTTCAATCGACGGCCACGATCCGATCAGGCTTGTCTCTTCGGTGGATATAACCCGCGATCCCGAAACGGGGGCAAATGTGCGACTGTACGTAAGGTCGCAAACCACAAAGCATACGGAGAGATACGTCGTCACATTCGAGGGCGACACAGCAACCATAAAAAAGTGGTCAGGTGATAACCGGGAAGAGACCGTCACGCGTCAGCCGATTGAGCGGGGGATCCCCATTCATGACCCCGAGATCATCGGCTTGCCTGCGCCTCAGGTGTTCTACATGCTCGACATCGGAACGGGGCGCTTGGTCAAACGCACAAGCCGGACCGTGCCAGCAGACACAGGTGAATCGGGTCTGCGCGAAGTCGTTCTGACGTATGGGAATGGTTCCGCGATCCATATATGGCTGATCAGCCGTTCATCCGAAGGAGCAATCGAGAATGCGATCAAGCCGCAGGTCGGATCGCGTTTTATCTTCCGTCCGCTCGCGCGAAACGAGGTTGTGAACCAAAGCCGTTCGGGCACAATCGGACACCCGATGCTCGATTCGCCCAATGCGATCAGTTCCTCGGCGAAGCAGGGGCATATCCGCTACCGTGTCCGGTTGCTTGAGGCGCTGGCACAGTCGGTCCCGCGAACGCCCGAACAACGCATCAAGGTAACGCCCGAAGGCATGCAGTTGGATGTATGCACCGGCTGCGGAAGTGGCTTTGCAACCGATCGTGAATCGCTCGAAGAATGGCGGAGCCCCACGCGTTGGCTGCAAAGCGATTACCCGGCAATCGCCGAAGTGGGTGCGGATGTGGGCGCGCGTGATGTCAGCGATGCCGACAAGCTGCGTCAGCTGTCCCGCTTTGCCAGAAGGCGACTGAAAAACATTGATCTGAATGGCCATTATTCCGCGCGTTCAGCATGGCGGCGGCGCGCAGGGGATTGCACAGAGGACGCAGTCCTGCTCGCTGCCCTCGCCCGTGCTGCCGGTATTCCCGCCCGCATCGCCAGCGGCCTAGCCTACACACGCGAGCGGTATCATGGTGCGCGTGATGCCTTCATTCCGCATGCCTGGGTGATTGCCTATCTCGACGGGGAATGGCGCAGTTTCGACATGACCACCAAAGAGGGCTTTGGCGCGGGCCATATCGCGTTAAGCGTGGGCGATGGAGCCGCGCACGAAATTGCGGCAGCCAATCTGATCGCAGGAATGATCGAGTGGGAAGGCCTGAGCCTGATCCGCAAGCGAGATGCTGATTAAGAGCGCGCCTATTTCGCCGGAGTATCCTCCGGCTTTTCGGGAGACACTTCAGAATCATCGTCATATTCGACCGGAAGCGCGGGCTTTTCAGCCATTTGCGGCGTATGGTCGTTTAAAGCGTCTGTTTCACCGGCGCTATCAGCAAGCGGGGCGTCCTCGACCCACTCGGCATCGCCGGGCTTTCGCATACCGCCCACGATGATCCACATCTCTTCGGGATGTTCCTCGTCTTCTACCGCCGCTTGCTGCGCTCCGGTATCAATCCTCGTATCAATTCCCGTATCCTGAGCCGCCACCGCGCCGGGCACCGCAACCGTGCTCATCGCCATTGCGGCAAGCGCGGATTTGGCACCAACGCGGTAACTGATGCACATCTCGGTGTCGCAAGCGCTCAGAAATTCCCGCCTCTCACCCGACGTCATATCGGTCAGATCGATCACTTCGCGCTTGCACAGGCGGCATTGGCTACCCTGCATGATGTCGGCGAATTTGCCCTTGTACGGGCACGGGCTCTGAATCCTGGGAAACAGCGACATATAGTAATCCTCTCACGACTTTTACCCGAGATACACCAACGCAGCTCAAAACGCTAGAACCCTACATTGCCGTAACGTCAGGCGAACAGATCGGCAGCACTTTCCCGGTCGATGTCGTTGCGAAACATCAGGCTGCGTTCAATCATGTATTTGTGAAATGCGCCAAACATGATCAGCGCGCGCAGGCCCTGCCCTCTGACACGGTCGAGCACATCACCCATCAATCCGGTATGCGCCGCGTTGATCATGGTCCAGCCGCCAGCGCCCAGATCACCGTCGAAATAGACCTGATACGGCGTTTGTGCACGCTGAACGAGGGCATCATATTCGGACGTATGGATAAAGCGCGGATCATCGCGCCTGCCCTTCACCACATCGGCAAATTCGGTGCGTGCGCGCATGTGGTCCGCCCACTGTGATGCACGCGCGGGATCGCTGCGAAGAACGGCAAGCGCGGCCGACCGATCATCGGCGAGCTTGCGCGTCCAGCCAGCCGTCGCCGCAATCTGGAAATCCAGCTCTTTGGCCAGCGGAAAGACCGCTTGCGTCAGCTCCGGGAAAGCGCGCGTGCGCTGTTCGGTCACTTCGCCGGTTTCGGCAAAACTCCGCTTGGCCTCGGCAATTCGGTCGGGCGGGATTTCGGTCAGCACAATGTCGGGCTCAAAGCGTCGCACGGCGCGCTCCAGCACCTCCAGCGAATAGGCCGCGCTGCCGCGATGGCGCCCGTGAATGGCCCCGATGACTGCAATTCTGGTTCGCGCACGGCCTGCGGGCGGCACTTCATCGGTGCATCCGGTGAGGCATTGGCTGGACGCGCCCGCAACGGACGCGGTGGCGAGGCCTCCCACGATGGTCTGGCGACGGGTTGTCTTCATGGTTGCCACGCTTTCATGCTGGCAGGTTCGGCGCAAGCACTACGTGGTTACTCCGAGCCTTGATGTGGCATGGCCGCAGCGGCGCTCAAAGCCTCGTTGATCCTGCCTGCTCGTGCCAAAATCGCAATAACTGACCTCCCAAACGGTTTGTCGCAGCTGACGTCCACCTCAACGAGCCAGCGGAACAAACAGCGCCCGTCAACCATTATGTTATTGAAAGCGCGACGCAAACCACCCCGACAAGAGGGAGCAGCGCTTCTTTAGACACCAACCCGATCAAGGAGACCCATGAATAATATTGAACTGCTGAAAGACCTCACCCAAACCACACGCGATTCCGTTGATGGCTATCGCAAGGCTGCCGAAAAGGCAGAAAAGCCCGCGCTGAAAAGAGCGCTGGAGCAGCGCCGTGACAACCGCGCACAAACTCTTTCTGAAATGAACCGCGCATTGATCAACCGCGGTGAAGACCCGGTAACGGATGAAAGCATGAGCCGACAGGCGCATGAGGTTTTCACCAGCATCACCGATGCGTTCTCGAATGATGACAGTGCCGTTGTCTCGCGCGTTGAAGAAGGCGAAGATTATATCGCTGGGAAGTTTCGTGACGCTCTTGAAGATGATGCGAAAACCGACCCTGAAATTCGTACCGTGATCGAGAAGGCTTACAAGGATATCAGGGAAGGCGAACGCTTTACCGATATGCTTGAACAGCAATACGCATGATTAGACAAACAGGTATGGGATCGGCGCAGAGATAGCGCGAAACGCACCGCCCGGCAAAGCTAAAGGTAGCTGGCCGTGGCGGGAGCGACGCGCTCCCTGACATACTCTCGCCGAACCTCCTGAGAGGGGCGCTCGCCATTTGGCCGGGCGCCTCTTTTTGTGCGCGTACTGGGTATGGCAACAGGACCGGGCTTACTGCCCGGCCTCGCCCGTCGGTTTTTTGGGCGGCTCGACCACGCGCAGGTGCAATTCACGCAGCTGTGCGGGCTCTGGCCGCGACGGCGCACCCATCAGCAGGTCTTCAGCCTTCTGGTTCATCGGGAACAGCGTCACTTCGCGCAGGTTCTTTGCCCCGCACAGCAACATCACGATCCGGTCCACACCAGCGGCCATCCCGCCATGCGGGGGCGCGCCATACTGGAATGCGCGGTACATGCCGCCAAACTCGCGCTCGACATCGTCCTTGCTGAGACCAACGATTTCAAAGGCTTTGACCATCGTTTCCGGCTTGTGGTTCCGGATCGAGCCCGAGGCGATCTCAAACCCGTTGCAGACCAGATCGTATTGATAGGCGTTGATCGTGAGCGGATCCTGCGTCTCCAGCGCCTCAAGTTCGCCCTGCGGCATGGAGAACGGGTTGTGCGAAAAGTCGACCTTCTTCGCGTCCTCGTCATATTCGTAGAACGGAAAGTCGATGATCCATGCAAAGTCGAACCGCTCGGTGTCGATCAGGTCGAGCTGCTCGCCCACTTCGATCCGCGCTGCACCCGCCAGCTTGGCCGCATCGGCTTCCTTGCCCGCGGCAAAGAACAGACCGTCATTCTCTCCCAGACCCAGCTCGGCATAGACTTCCGCCATCCGCTCTGGCCCGTGGTTCTTCGCGATCGGCCCGCCAAATTCACCGCCCTTGCGGGTGACATAGCCAAGTCCGGCATAGCCTTCCTTGCGCGCCCAATTGTTCATGTCGTCAAAGAACTTGCGGCTCTTCTCATTCGTGTTCGGTGCAGGAACCACGCGCACAACGCCGCCGCCGCCCACGATCTTTTCAAACAGGCCAAAGCCGCTCTTTTCGAAGTGTCGGGTCACATCGCTGATGATCAGCGGGTTGCGCAAATCGGGCTTGTCCGTGCCGTATTTCATCATCGCTTCGGCATGCGGAATGCGCGGAAACTCGCCCGCTGGCGTCACCGGTTTGCCATCGGCGAAAGCCTCAAACACGCCTGCAATCACCGGCTCCATCGTGTCCCACACTTCCTCTTGCGTGACAAAGCTCATTTCGAGGTCGAGCTGATAGAACTCGCCCGGCAAGCGATCAGCGCGAGGGTCTTCATCACGGAAGCATGGAGCAATCTGGAAATAGCGATCAAAGCCTGCGACCATCAGTAGCTGCTTGTATTGCTGCGGCGCCTGGGGAAGCGCGTAGAAGTGGCCTGCGTGAAGGCGGCTGGGCACGAGGAAATCGCGCGCGCCTTCGGGCGAGGATGCCGTCAGGATCGGGGTCGAAAACTCGTTGAAGTTTGCCGCGTTCATCCGCGCACGAATATCCGCCACGATTTTTGTGCGCTTCATCAGGTTGGTGTGCAGCGTCTCACGCCGCAGATCGAGGAAGCGGTATTTCAGCCGGATATCTTCAGGGTATGGCTGTTCGTCAGCGACCGGCAGCGGCAATTCCTCCGCCGCGCTTTGCACCGTGATGGCGCGCGCGAACACTTCAATCTCACCGGTTTGAATCTTGGGATTCACCGTATCGGCAGAGCGCGCCTTTACCTCGCCATCGATGGTGACGACCGATTCAACGCGCAGCTTGTCCAGCACAGGCAGCGCCGGGGAATCGACGTCCGCCACCACCTGAGTGATGCCATGATGATCGCGCAGGTCGATGAACAGCACCCCGCCAAAATCGCGCTTGCGATGGACCCAGCCAGAAAGACGGACGCTTGTCCCGACATCAGCGGCGGAAAGCTGGGCACAAGTGTGACTACGGTAGGCGTGCATCTAAACTCTTGTCCTGTTCGAGGGTATAGCCCAAAGGGCGCAAGGCTTGTCCATACAGGACAAAATCAAGGCGCGCTAACAGGGCAAGCACCCCGCTTTGTCAAGTAAAGCGGTTAAGGCAAGCGAGCCATTGGGACACAACCCCGAGAGCGGCACTCCGCTCACAAGCATAAGAAGACCTATGAAAATACACGATCTGATTACCACGACCGACGCGCTCTCCGATTTGTGCGAGCGTCTGGCGAAGTCCGATTTCGTCACGGTCGACACCGAATTCATGCGCGAGAACACCTATTGGCCGGAACTGTGCCTGGTGCAGATCGCCAACACCGAAGAAGCCGCCGCGATTGATCCGCTGGCCTCCGGAATTGACCTCACCCCGCTGCTCAATCTGATGTGCGAGAACGAGGACGTTCTCAAAGTCTTCCATGCGGGCGGTCAGGATGTCGAGATTATCGTCAATCTGACGGGCAAGACGCCCTTCCCGATCTTTGACACGCAAATCGCGATGATGGCGATCAGCCAGTCCGAACAGATCGGCTATGCGAACCTTGTCGAAACGTGGCTGGGCATCACCGTTGATAAAGGCGCGCGCTTCACCGACTGGAGCCGCCGCCCGCTGACCGACCGCCAGATCGAATATGCGATTGGCGATGTCACGCACCTTTCCGACATCTTCCCGCGCATCCTGAAAAAGCTGATCAAGACCGATCGCGGTAACTGGCTGGATGCGGAGATGGAAAAGCTGGCCGATGCCTCCAAATATCTGGTCAATCCCGATACATCGTGGAAGCGCATCCGCTCGCCCGGTCGAAATCCGCAGGTGCTGGGCCGCCTTAAGGCGCTGGCCGGATGGCGCGAAAGCGAGGCTCAGCACAAGAATATCCCGCGTGGCCGGATCATGCGGGATGAAACGCTGGCCGATATCGCCAGCCACCCGCCCAAAAAACAGGGCGATCTGGCAAAGGTGCGCGGGCTTTCTGCGGCATGGAAGGACAATGACATCGGCAAACGTATGATGCGCATCATCGCGGAGGCAGACCCGCTTCCCAAGGACGAAATGCCCGAGAAAATGAAGCGCGGTGCGCCTTTGGGCAAGGAGGGCGCATTGGTCGCGGACCTGCTCAAGCTGCTGCTGAAAATCCGCGCTCGTGAAATCGACGTCGCCGCCCGCCTGCTGACCCGCGCGGACGAGATGGAAGCCCTCGCCGCAGGGGTGCGCGATCTGCCGGTCTTGAAAGGCTGGCGTTACGAAGTGTTCGGCCGCGACGCCCTTGAACTGGTTGAAGGCAGGCTGGCTTTCGCCGTGCAGAACGGCAAGCTCGCCATGGCGCATATCGATGACATGCAATCAGGCATGGAAGACGCGCTGGCGGATGGATGACAGTTAATTGAGCACCTACCTCCCCACCATCAAACAGCTGCAATATCTTGTCGCACTGCATGAACATAAGCACTTTGGCCGTGCGGCGGATGCGAGTTTTGTTTCTCAATCCACGCTGTCAGCGGGCATTCGCGAGCTGGAATCGCTGCTGGGCGTGACGCTGGTTGAGCGGTCGCGGCGTGTGGTGCGCTTTACCTCTCTGGGTGATGCGGTGGTGGCGAAAGCGAACCGGCTGCTGCGCGAGGCCGAGGAGCTGTCCGATCTGGTGCAGGCCGCGGGCAAGCCGTTATCCGGCCAGTTGCGCATGAGCGTGATCCCGACCATCGCGCCCTTTGTCCTGCCCACCTTGCTGCCGCGTCTGCGCAAGGAACGGCCCGATCTGCAATTGCTGCTGCGCGAGGAGACCAGCGCGGACGCGATTGAGAGCCTCCAGCACGGACGCAGCGATTGTGTGCTGCTCGCCCTCCCCTTTGACACGGGCGAGGTCGAGGCTGAGCATATCGCCGATGACCGGCTGTTCGTCGCCTTTCCCAAGGACGATCCACGCGATCCCCCGGCCACAATCGCGCCCGACGCGATTGATCAGGGGCGTCTGCTGCTGCTTGAGGACGGGCACTGCCTGCGCGATCATGCTCTGGCCGCGTGCAACCGATCCGAATTGCGCGCCAGTGCCAGCATGATCGGCACAAGCCTGCATACTCTGGTGCAGATGGTGAACAACGATCTGGGCCTCACGATGCTGCCCGAAATGGCGATTGATGCAGGCATTCTGAACGGTACCGAAGTGGTTACACGCCCGGTGGAAAGCGACACGGCCAAGCGCGAGATCGTGCTGGTCTGGCGCAAGAACTCCCCGCGCGAAGCTGATTTCCGGCTGCTCGCAGAGGAATTGCGCGCGGGGTGAGCTTTACTATCAGGGGGACTTCGATGTTTGGCTGTCTTTTCATTGTGGTATCCATTGGTGCCGCCATGGCGGCTGGACTAGGAGTTATGTCGTTTTGGTGGACATTGATCCCAACTTTCATAGCTGCGAGCTTGGCGGTCTCGAATAACGACGCGCAATTCGCGCGTGTTGTTGAGGCTAATGAACAGGGTCGCCTGCATGTCATGCCCCTGTATATCGGTTCTGCATGGGCTACGATGTTAGTCATCAGCGGAGTCGCATACGGTATCGCAATGCTCTTCTCTTGACCAAAATTGGATGGGACATTCTCGGCCAGTCACTTTGGAAATTGACGCATACGCATATGTCTGTCGCATCCCTTTGCGCAACATCCCTTGCGTGGCTCTCACTTTGCCTCATGCGCACGCGCTGTAGAGCTAACGGGCGATGAGCATGGATGATCCTTTCACAGACGGCCCTCCGCGATTTGGCTTTGCCACCGCTGGCGTTCCGTTCCTGCTGACCATGCTCGCAATCGTGCTCGGCGGCTTTGCTTATCTCACATATGGCCCAGGGCTTGATAATGGCTACGTCGGCTATGGCGCGCTATTTGCCATTCCGTTCGCGCTGGGCGCTTTGGTGACTGGGCTTGGCATTGTGCCGTTCAGAGTGCTGGGCTGTCTGGCCGCGCCGACCGTCTTGTTTGCGGTGATATTTCTAGTGGTCAATCTGGGCTTTGCCGAAGGGCTGGTTTGCATTGCGATGGTCATGCCGATCTGGATCGTTGCAGGCGTAGGCGGCGGAGCGGCGGCGCTGTGGATCAAGGCTCATGCTGAAAAGGCAGAAGTGAAAGGCGCGCGCTTCAAAGTGTCCGCCGCGCTGACGATCCCATTTGCGCTGATCTATGCGGAGGAAGCCAGCCCGCCCCAGTGGCAGGTCCGAAGTGTCGAGCGCGCCGTCATCATTGATGCCGCCGCGCGCGATGTGTGGCCGATGCTGCTGGCAATCCCTGACATTACGCCTGATGAGGGCATTGCCACCTTCACCCACGATATCACCGGCGTCCCGCGCCCCAGCACCGCCGCCTTGGAACTGCGCGGAGACACGCTGGTGCGCAAGGCCAATTGGGGGCCGGACATCCGGTTTGAGGAACACGTGACGCAGATCGTGCCGGGGCGGAGCGTCGGCTGGCGCTTCGTCTTTCCCGACGGATCAGTTCAGGCCCACACGGACAAGCATATCGACCCCGATGGCCCCGTGCTCAAGATCGCATCCGGCGGATACCGGATCAAGGAAATCGCCCCCGGCCAAAGCCGCCTGACACTCACCACAACCTATCGCATGCGCACCCGGCTGGGGTGGTATTTCGGGCGGTGGGGCGAATTGATGCTGGGCGATGTGCACGATAATGTGCTCGCGATCATAAAGGATCGGGCCGAAAATCGCGAAGACTTCCGGCCCGAACCCTGACCCGATTATCGGATAACCAGACTACATCCCGTCAACGCTCTTGCTGACCAGCACGTTTACTGCGACGCGGCGGTTTTGCGCCTTGCCGTCGGGGGTCGAGTTGTCCGCAACCGGATCAGCTTCGGCCATGCCGGTAGGCGTTAGCATCCGGTACGGCTTCCAGCCGCATTGCTGTTGCAGATAGTTCACCACGCGTCCGGCGCGCTTTTCACTGAGCGTCTGGTTTAGCTCATAGCTGCCGGTTGAATCGGTGTATCCAACGACCAGCAAAAGCGCGTTGTCCATCGCATCGGCCTGCTGCGCAGTGCCGCACAGTTCATTCCGAGCCTGCGCCGACAGGTTGTACTTGCCGGTGTCGAAATAGACGTTGGTAGTGCCTTTGACATTGTATTGATCGATATCGCCAAAGCGTGAGCGCAGAGCTTCGGTCGCGGCGGTATTCTTCTGAATATCTGCACCTTGTTTCGCAAATTTCTGCGAAGTGCCGTTCTGGATCATCTGCGCGGTTTTAAAGTCGGCTTTCTTGAGGCGAACTTTCTTGGCGACGAGGCCGCTGCCCCATTCAACCGTATCGACCTCGACCGGCAGACCGGTGAGAAGTTCTTCAGCCGTCAGAGCCTTGCGTGCCAATCCCAGCAGTCCGCTGGTGCGGCGGATTTGTGTGCCCTCTCCAACGGTCACAGTTGACGTCGATCCATCATAGGAAGTGATCTGGACCTTGTTGCCCTCACGCGCGGAGATAAAGCCTTCCAGTTCCGGACCTTCAGGGAATTCCGAAAGATCAGCGGGCGGAGAGCCATAGACGGTGGTCAGCACACGCTCCCCATCGGGAACAGGTGCAGGCTGGGCGCCCGCTACGCCGGGAAGCGTAATTGCGAGCATTGCAGCGCTGACGATTGCAGCGCGGTAGGGAGTATTGGCATTCATTGCAGACCTCCTTGAAATGCCTTGTTCGGTCCGGTTTCACGCATGTTTCGCGGCCCCTTGTCCGAAGTCGCCGCGGTACATCTCACAATTCCCTGTCATTCAGATTAACGGGATTGGGCGCCCCCGTGCAGGACCGGATAAATCGGGCGTCAGGGGCGGCGGAGCGAGTAAACAGATCCGCAATTGGACCCACAAATGCGACGGAAATGCGATGGAAGGTGGCGAAAAACGGGGTGTAAGTCCGGCAGAATCCCCATTTGCACCCGCTCAATCCATATGTTTGAGGCCCACGCGCAGATAGTCCCAGCCGGTGATGCATGTGAGCGCCGCAGCCGCCCACAGCGCGGTGAGGCCTGTGACGTGGGACCAGCTTTCCGCGACAGTCTTGCACTGGTCGCCAAGCCCCTGACACGGCTGGCCATGCAGCGCCCCCCCGCCGATGAGCGCACCCAGCGCGACGAGTTGGAACGTGGTCTTCCACTTGGCCAGCTTTGACACGGGAACAGACACCTGAATGCCGCCCAGAAATTCACGCAGGCCCGACACGGCAATCTCGCGCATCAGAATGATAAGGCCAGCAATGACGTGGAAATCGCCCACATATGGCCCGCGCAGATACCCTTGCGCCGTCAGCACCAGAATGACGGTGGCCACCATGATTTTGTCAGCGATGGGATCAAGGAATATGCCAAGCTTTGAAACAGTTCCCTGAGCCCGCGCCAGATATCCGTCAAAAAAGTCGGTGATCGCAATCAGGCAATACAGCACAAAGCCGATCGCATAGCCCAGCCGCCATTCCGGCCACCACAGAAAGAACACCAGCAGCGGCAGCGCCATGATCCGGCTGAGCGAAAGGATATTGGGCAGGGTCAGCATCGTGCAGTGTGCTTAGCGCGGCTCGTCGCATCGCAAAAGCCATCAGCCGCGATTGTGCCCAATAGTGAAACGTCCGGTTACTGTAGCGGCACAAGCTTGGCATCGCCCTTGTGCCTTACGGTGCGGGCGCTATGTGGGGTTGGACTGAGGAACGAGTTCGACAACCCACTATGACGACATCGACGCGCCTCATGCGCCAGAAACGGTTCCTGCCGTTGATGGCGACGCAGTTCTTCAACGCCTTTAACGACAATCTCTACAAGACCGCGCTGGTCCTGTTCGTGGTGTACACCGTATATAACGATGAACGTCAGGAAGCGTTCTTCAGCGGGCTGGCATCGGTCCTGTTCATCTTGCCGTTCGTGATCTTCTCTGCGCTGGCGGGGCAACTCGCTGATACGCATGACAAGGCCAAGATCATCCGCGTCGTCAAACTGTGCGAAATCGGCTGGACTTCTCTGGGTGCATTCGGCCTGTTCATGGCGTGGCAGGGCATTGCGGTGAACACCTTTGCGATACCGCTATTACTGGCGGTGGTTTTTCTGGCGGCGGTTCAATCGTCCTTTCTTGGCCCCATCAAATATTCGATCCTGCCCCAGCATCTGAACAAGGACGAGGTTCTGCCAGGTACGGGCCTGATTGAGGCAGGCACCTATATCGCGATCCTGACCGGCACCATCCTGGCAGGCTTTATCGCTGTCGAAGTGGCGATGGTGCTGATCATCGTGACCGCGATTGTCGGCTATCTGGTCAGCACACAGGTCCCCGATGCGCCTCCGCAAAGCGATTATGAAATGCACTTCCCGCTGCTGGAGCCGTTCCGCGAAAAGACGCCCAGTCGGGTGTTGCGCTGGCTGGGCTATTTGCCCGTGGCTATCGCGGATCAGGGTGTCATGAGCTGGCGTCTGATCAAGGAAACGATGCATAATCGCGAGATTTACTTTGCGATTATCGCCATCAGCTTTTTCTGGACCATTGGGGCCGTGCTGTTCATCCAGTTCCCGCCTCTCGCCAAGAACCAGCTGCTCGCCAGCAAGGAAGTGGCCAGCCTGTTTCTGGTGATCTTCTCCATCGGGATCGCGATTGGATCGGTTGGGATCAACTCTTTGTTGAAAGGCGAAGTCTCGGCCCGCTATGCCCCGCCCTCTGTGATCGTGATGGGCCTTTTCGTGCTCGGCTTTTACATCGTCTCAAAGGCGTGGATCCCCAATGAGTCCGGCGAATTGCTGCCGATTGAGCAGTGGATTCTTGAACCCCTCGCCATTCCGCTCTCTTTGATGCTGTTGGGAATTTCCACTGCGGGCGGGTTTTTCGTGGTGCCGCTTTATGCATTCCTGACCACGCGCTGCGCCGATGATGCAGCCAGCCGCACGATTGCGGCGAACAATATCGTCAACTCGCTTGCGATGGTGCTGGGGTCGCTGCTGGCGATCGGGCTGACATATATCGGACTTGCCGTGGCTGACCAATTGCTGTTGGCCGCGGGCATGACGGTGGTGTCGGCCTATCTCGGCTGGCGATTGTATCAGGTCGAAAAGGAAGCGGGCTTTGCGAAGGGCCTTCAGGGTGCGGACGTCAACACGTTCCGATAAGCGGCCTGCACCGCTCGCCTTCGCTAGATAATGAACGCCAGAATCGCTGCGGTCGCGGCGAGATAGACGCTGGCAAAACCCTGCACATCCTGCATCGTGAGACGCCACAGCTTTTCCGCCGGGATATCATGGATATCGGCCTTCACATGCGGCGGCAGGGTGGCACGAAAGGAATGGCCGGCGGTCTCATCAGTCAGGACGAGGCTGCGGCGGCGCTTGTTCAGCGTGCGATTATCATTGTCATGCGGAAGCAGGCTCTTTTGAGCGGGCTTTGCGATAAGATCACTGGTCAGGCGTGCTTTGGTCATGGGCAAGGCGTTAACACTTTCTTAACCTATGGCCACGCGCGGCTTATCCGCTGTCGCACAGCGGGACAGTTAGAGGCGGCTAACTCACGGGTCCGGCGCGATTGCGCCGCTTTGAGCGCGGCGCTAGTGCGGCAGCTGAATGGGAGAAAACGGGATGGATCAGGCCCAAAACGCAAACGCGCGCACCGCCGCGCAATTGCTGGTCGAATGCATGGTGGAGCAAGGCACACAGCGGATTTTCACGGTCCCGGGCGAGAGCTTTCTCGCGGTGCTCGATGCCCTGCAAGATACGATGCATGACACTGCCGAGGGAGCCTCAATCGAAACCGTCACCTGCCGGCAGGAAGGCGGCGCGGCTTTCATGGCGTGTGCCGATGGTGCGATGAGCGTCGCCGAGGGGACAGGCCGCCCCGGCGTGGCCTTTGTCACACGCGGACCCGGCGCCACAAATGCCAGCATCGGCGTGCATGTCGCGCATCAGGATTCGCAACCGATGATCCTGTTTGTCGGCGACGTCGCGCGCCCGATGCGCGACCGTGAAGGCTTTCAGGAAGTGGACTTCTCCGCCTTCTTTGGCCCGATCTGCAAATGGGCCGCGCGCATCGATGACCCTTTGCGCATTCCCGAATATATCGCGCGGGCTTACTCGGTCGCGATCAGCGGTCGCCCCGGCCCTGTAGTTATCGCCCTGCCCGAAGACATGCTGTGCGATATGGTGCCCGCCACGCTGCGCCCGCGCCCGATGGTGGTCCGGCCAGCACAGGCGGTGTGCCCCGATGCGATGCAGGCGATGCTGGCGCTGCTGGGTGATGCGGCGAGCCCGATTGCGATTATCGGCGGCGCTGGCTGGAACGCGAAGGCGCGCGAGCACTTCCAGACCTTTGCCGAGCGGATCGGCCTGCCCGTGGCCACAGCCTTCCGGCGGCAGGACGCCATTGCGCCCTCCTCCCCCGTCTATGCTGGCAATCTGGGCTATGGCCCCAACCCCAAACTGGTCGAGCGGGTGAAGCAGGCCGACCTGATCCTGGCGGTCGGCGCGCGATTGGGAGAGGCGACCACGGATGGCTACACTTTCCCGCAGCCCGACCACCCCGATCAGGTGCTGATCCATGTCCACCCCGACCCCGATGAATTGAGCCGCGTTTACCAAACCGATCTGGAACTGTGTTGCAGCGTCGATGAATTCGCCGAAGCCGCCGCCTTGTGGGAGGATGATGCAATCATTCCGTTCGACGCCGGGGCAGAGGCGCATGCTGAATGGGCCGCGTGGGCGACGCATACGCCTTCCGATACCGCGCCCGCACTCGATATGGCAGCCTGCGTCACAGCCATGCGCGCGGCTCTGCCCGATGACACAATCATCGCCAACGGGGCGGGCAATTTCGCGGGCTGGTGGCATCGCTACTGGCGCTATGACGGGTTGCCAACCCAGCTTGCGCCAACCGCCGGCGCGATGGGATACGGCGTGCCAGCCGCTATCGCCGCCGCGCTGCGCTATCCTGACAGAACCGTCGTGGCGGTCGCTGGCGATGGCGACTTCATGATGAACGGACAGGAGCTGGCCACCGCTGCCCAGCATGGCGCAAACATGATGGTGCTGGTCGTGGACAATGGCGCATACGGGACGATCCGCATGCATCAGGAGCGCGAATATCCGGGCCGGGTCTCGGCGACCATGCTCTCCAATCCCGATTTCGCGGCGCTGGCCAAGGCCTATGGCGCGTGGAGCGCCACGGTGCAGACAACCGCGGAATTCATCGAGGCGTTGGCGCAGGCGAAAGACCGCAGCGGTTTACGGCTCATCCACATGGTAATCGATGTTGAACAGCTCGCCGCCAGCGGAGCCACGATCAGCGGACTGCGAGCGAGGGCAGGGTAAGCGCCCCGCCCCAACCTTCGGCCCCAACTTTCAGCCCCGGCCATTCCCCCTTAGCCCTCAGCCATGCCGCAGATGATGTCCCATTCTTCTGGTTTGATCTTCGCAACTGACAGCCGCGACAGGCGCACCAGTTCGCAATCGGCCAGCTTTGGCTCGGCCTTTATCTGTTTCAGCGTGACAGGGCTATCAAACTTGCGCTTCGGCTTGATCTTTACCGCCGCCCATTTGCCGGTTTCGTCAGTCGGATCAAGAATGCCTGCAACGGTCACCTCGGCAATGCCCACAATCTCCAGCCCCTCTCGCGAGTGGTAGAAGAACGCCTCGTCGCCCACCTGCATCGCGGCCAGATTGTTCTTTGCCATGTGGTTGCGCACGCCGTCCCATACGCCCTCTTTATCAGCCACAAGATCATCCCAGCCATACTTGAATGGTTCGGACTTCATCAGCCAATAGCTGTTTGACGGTTCGGTCATCGAATCTGATTTCCTGTTATTGAATAGGGCCAAGAAGGGGCGCCAACACTGTCGCTGTTACTTACGTCGGTTTTAACCAATGTTGGTTTCACGTGACAGAATTAACGCGATTTTCACGGAACATACTCCAATTAGGCAGGTGAATGTAGCGACAGGGGTGTGCCTCTCCAGGCCAGAAATACATATCGTGTCAGACCAGAATGCAAAACCCGGCGTCGGCAAGGCTGAACGCGACCTTGTCGCGCTGGGCATTGCCACGGCTGCCATTATCCTTTTCATCGGGACCGGGGGATCGGTCTTTCCCGAAGTGGTGCGCTCCGCCCTGTACGGCGAAGCGCCCCCCGATATTCTGCTGACCAACGCGCTTATCCTGAACATCGCGTTGATTGTATTTGGCTGGCGGCGGTATCGCGAATTGCAGCAGGAAATCGAAATCCGCCAAGAGGCCGAAGCGAAAGCGCGTGAGCTATCCGAGATTGATCCCCTGACCGGTTGCCTGAACCGGCGCGCAATGACCAGCATGTCTGACACCCTGCGCCGGGATGCAAACGCACGCGGTGAAGCCGTGGCCTATGTCATGATCGACATCGACAGCTTCAAGCAAATCAACGACATGCACGGCCACACCGTGGGCGATGCGGTGTTGATCGAGGTTACTAGTCGCATCCGCCAGTTCCTCGCCAAAAACGTGTGTTTTGCGCGATTGGGTGGCGATGAATTTGCCTTGGCCATCGCCTATGATCCCGCCTTTCCCGAACGCATCGATGATCAGGTCATCCGTCTGTATGAAGCGTTTTCCAAGCCGATAGATACCGGAAGCGGCCAGTTGAAGGTTACGATGTCCGTCGGGATGGCAACCGATTTTGACAAATATGGGTTCGATGTGTCGGTGAAAGACAGCAGCGAATTGATGCACAAGGCCGACATCGCGATGTATCATGCCAAAAAGAACGGCAAGAACCGCTTCTTCTGGTTTGATCCGAGCATGGAACATGAGCTGCGCTTTCGTAACGAGCTCGAAGCGGGCATTCGCACCTCGCTCGATGAAAAGCAGTTCATCCCCTATTACGAGCAGCAAGTGGATATCGAAAGCGGCACAATCGTCGGCTTCGAGATGCTGGCGCGTTGGAAATCGCCCAGCATGGGGATTGTGAGCCCCGAAATCTTCATCCCCATCGCAGAAGAAATGGGCGTTATCGCAGACCTTTCCGAACAGCTGATCGAACGCGCCTTTCAGGATGCCCTTGAATGGGACGATTCCATCACACTGTCGATCAACGTGTCTCCCGTGCAATTGCGCGACCCGTGGTTTGCCCAAAAACTGCTGAAGCAACTGGTCAAATCAAGTTTCCCGCCGCGCAGGCTGGATGTCGAAATCACGGAAAGCTGCCTGCACGAGAATATCGGCCTTGTGCGATCCATGATCACATCCCTGCAAAACCAGGGCGTGCGCATCAGTCTGGATGATTTCGGAACGGGGTATTCAAGCCTTGAACAGCTGCGCACCCTGCCCTTTGACCGGTTGAAGATTGATCGCAGTTTCATCAGCGAGTTGTCCAAGCCCGAAGGCCATTCGCGCATTGTTGATGCGATTATTTCGCTGGGCCGTGGTCTGGACCTGCCGATTACGTGCGAAGGGATTGAGGATGAACAGATCCTTGGCGCGCTCAAAAAGATGGGCAACCTGAAAGGCCAGGGCTATCTCTATGGCAAGCCCGAGACAGCTGAGCAGGTGCGCACGCGTCTGGCTGAGGCGGGCCTGCTTAACAAGGCAACCTCCAACTACGCCAGTGTCGACGAAAGCGTGGAACAGGCATTGGAATCCGCGACCGAAGCGGCACGGCGCCGCGACCCGCACAACTTCCTGCGCCGCGCGCGCGGATAGGAACTGCGCCTCCCACCCCGTACACAGCACTTTACGGAGACGTTCGGGGTGCATAGATGCCGTAGCACTATGCGGCTTCCCTTCATCAAGATGCACGGGCTTGGAAACGACTTTGTCGTGCTCGATGGGCGCGAGCAGTCGTTGCCCGAAATGACGGTCAGAGCCGCCCGCGCTTTGGCTGACCGGCGCGAAGGGATCGGCTGCGATCAGGTGATCGTGCTTGAAACCAGCGAAACTGCCGATTTCCGGATGCGCATCTTCAACAGCGATGGCGGCGAAGTGGAAGCATGCGGCAATGCATCGCGCGCGGTCGCCCTGTTGCACGGGGCACCGGCCCACGTTGAGACCGGCGGCGGTGTGATCGCCTTGGAGCCTTCGGAAAAGGGCGCGAGCGTCGATATGGGCGCACCGCGCTTTGACTGGGATGCGATCCCGCTGGCCTATCCGATGGATACTGCCGCAATGCCGGTGGGGTGGCCGATGGAAGATGGTTCTCTGGAAGGTCCGGCGGCTGTCAATGTCGGCAATCCGCATGTGGTCTTCTTCGTCGAGGATGCGGACGCTGTCGACCTCTCGGCAATAGGCCCTGTGATCGAAACCGATCCGCTTTTCCCGCAGGCGATCAACGTCAATGTTGCCAGTCTGGCAGGGGAGAACCACCTGACCCTGCATGTCTGGGAACGCGGCGCAGGTCTGACGCGCGCCTGCGGCACCGGCGCATGTGCGACAGCGGTGGCGGCAATAGCGAGAGGCCTTGTCCAAAGCCCTGTGCGCGTCACGCTGCCGGGCGGTGATCTGGAGATTGCTTGGGCCAGAGACGATCGAGCCGGCGGCACAATCCGCATGACCGGCCCAGCGACAGAAGCGTTTCGCGGGACATTCGAGTGGGACGACTTCGCATGAGCGCTTCTCCCACCACAAATCCAGAAGTGATCTCGCCCGAAGTCATCTCTTTGGGCTGCCGCCTCAACATCGCTGAAAGCGAGCGGATGAAGGCGATGCTGGCCGATGCGGGCGATGTGGTTGTCATCAATTCCTGCGCCGTCACGTCCGAAGCCGTGCGCCAGACCCGTCAGGCGATCCGCCGCGCCCGCCGCAGCCGCCCCGATGCGCGCCTGATCGTCACCGGATGCGCGGGCGATATCGAGCGCGAGCAGATCGCGGCCATGCCCGAAGTGGACGGGCTCGTCCCCAACACCGCCAAGCTGGACCCGCGCGCGTGGAATGTCCCGGTCCCTTCAGCGCCTCTTCCCCCCACACGCACCCGCGCCTTTGTCGGCGTACAGAACGGGTGCGATCACGCCTGCACATTCTGCGTCATCCCTCAGGGGCGCGGCGTCAGTCGATCTCTCGTCGTGGCAGACGTGCTGAAACAGGTTGAACAGCATTGCGATGAAGGCGCGAAAGAGGTCGTTCTTACCGGCGTCGATCTGACCAGTTGGGGACAGGATATGGCGGGCACACCGGGACTTGGCGTGCTGGTTCAGGCCATCCTCGCCGCATTTCCCGATCTTGCGCGGTTGCGGCTGTCTTCAGTGGATGGCGTGGAGATTGACCCGCAGCTGTTCGATCTGATCGCGCATGAACCGCGCGTCATGCCGCATCTGCATCTCTCGCTGCAACACGGGGCGGACCTGATCCTGAAACGCATGAAGCGCCGTCATTCCCGCGCCGATGCAATCAATCTGGTGACCAGCCTGAAAACCGCGCGGCCCGATATCGCCGTGGGCGCAGACCTGATCGCGGGCTTTCCAACCGAGACGGACGATCACCACGCCGATAACCTCTCGATCATCGACGCGCTGGACATCGTGCACGGCCATATCTTCCCCTATTCCCCGCGCCCCGGAACGCCCGCTGCGCGAATGCCGCAGGTGGATCGCGCGACTGTAAAGGCCCGCGCCGCAGCCTTGCGCGCCGCTGTCGCCGCCCGCCGCGCCCGCTGGCTTGACGGGTTTGTGGGCGAAACACTGCAAGTCCTCGCCGAACGCGACGGCACCGGCTATGCGGCCTCCTACGCCCGCGTCGCTTTGCCCGATGGCACGGCGGCGGGCGAGATGGTCGATTTGGCCGTGACACGGGTTGAGGAGGGCCTGCTGCGATGAGCGAGACACCGGAGCAGGAGCTTCAAAACAGCTGGAGCGACAAGCTGCTCGGCGGCTTTCGCAAGACCTCTGAACGCCTGTCTGACAACCTCGCCGGGCTGGCGGGCGGCGGGAAGCTTTCCGATGCGACGCTGGATGATATCGAAGATGCGCTGATCACCTCAGACCTTGGCCCCAAGGCCGCTGGCCGTATCCGCACGCGCCTTTCTGAAAAGCGCTTTGCCGACCAGATCACGCAGCGGGACTTGAAAGAAGCTGTCGCAGACGAAATCGCGGAAATCCTGCGCCCCGTGGCCAAGCCGCTTGAAATTACCGCCTTCCCCCGCCCTCAGGTCATCCTTGTCATCGGCGTGAACGGATCGGGCAAGACGACCACCATCGCGAAACTCGCGCATCTGTTTACCGAGGATGATTACGGCGTCCTGCTGGCCGCCGGAGACACTTTCCGCGCCGCTGCCATCGGCCAGCTGGCGACATGGGCGGGCCGTGCGGGCGTGGATTTGGTGCGCGGACCCGAAGGCGGCGATCCCGCCAGCATCGTGTTTGACGCGGTAAAACAGGCGACCGACACCGGAATAGACGCGCTGATCGTAGACACCGCCGGGCGGCTCCAGAACAAGAAAGAGCTGATGGAAGAGCTGTCCAAGATCCGCCGTGTGCTGGGCAAGCTCAACGAAGAAGCGCCGCACGATGTGGTGCTGGTGCTGGATGCCACCAACGGCCAGAACGCGCTTTCGCAGATTGACGTGTTTCAGGAGGTGGCAGGCGTCACCGGCCTCATCATGACAAAGCTCGACGGCACCGCGCGCGGCGGCGTTTTGGTCGCGGCGGCGGAGCAATATGGCCTGCCGATCCACGCGATCGGGGTGGGCGAAAAAATGGAAGACCTGCGCCCGTTCGATCCCGATCTGGTCGCGCGCGTGATTGCGGGAGTGGCGTGAATGGCTGAAACCGAACCGAAAAAAGCCGGATCAGGCTGGCTCAGCACCGCGATTGATTACGGCCCATTGCTCGTCTTCCTCGGCGTGTACTGGTTCAACGCCCCTGATGCCGATGGTCCCAATGCGATTTCCGGCACTCTCTATGCCGTTATCACCAGCACGGCGGCGTTCATCATTGCGGCGATCATCGCGCTTGGCCTGTCCAAATGGCTGATCGGGTCGGTGTCAAAGATGCTGATGCTGTCCACCGTGCTGATCATCGGGTTCGGCAGCCTAACCATCCTGCTGCGCGATCCGTTCTGGGTTCAAGTCAAGCCGACTGCGCTCTATATCTTTTTTGGCAGTGTGCTGGTGATCGGCTGGCTGAAGGGCAAAGCGCTGCTCCAATGGCTGTTGGAGGCCGCGTTTGAAGGCGTGGACGAGGCGGGCTGGCTGAAGCTGTCGCGCAATTGGGGTATATTCTTTTTCTTCCTTGCCGCCCTCAATGAAGGCTTGCGGATGACGCTGAGCTTTGGCGGCTGGCTGACGGCGAAGACATGGGCGTTCCTGATCCTCACCTTCCTGTTCAGCGCGACACAAATCCCGATGCTGCTCAAGCATGGGCTGGCGCTTGAAGATCCTGCGGACGCTATCGAGGACGAGCCGCAGCCGCCAACCGCCTGATGAAAGGCCAGATAATGATGCGCACCCTTATTGCCGCTTTGGCCGCCTGCCTGCCAACCGCTTTATGGGCCGCTCCGCAAGCGCCTGACACAGGGCTGCTGATCGCAGGGCCGGATGCCATCGGGATGAGCCAGACCGAGCAGGACACGCCCACCCTGCCCCTTGTGCCCACGATGCGTGAGCGCGCCGGGATCATCGACATCATTCTGGCCGAGCGGCTCGACACGATCATCCCGCAGATCATGCGCGAACAGGGCATAGATATGTGGCTGTTGATGAGCCGCGAGTATTTTGAAGATCCCGTCACCGCATCAATGCTCGACGCGGAAAGCATGAGCGCGCGGCGGCGCACGATCCTGATTTTCCATGATGCCTGCCAGACCGCCTCGGAAAAAGACTGCGAAGGCAAGCCGGTCGAGCGCTTCACGGTCAGTCGCTACGGTCTGGCGGGTCTGTTTGAGCCGGCATGGAAGCCAGAGGAACAGCCCGACCAATGGCAGGCCGTTGCCGACATTATCGCCGGGCGTGATCCGGCCAAGATTGCAGTCAATTACTCCGACCTCACCGCCTTTGGCGATGGCATGACGCTGAGCCAGTATCGCCTGATGACAGCCAGGCTGCCGGAGAATTTGCGCAGCCGCATCGTCTCGGGCGAAACGCTCAGCACACGCTGGCTTGAGACGCGCACGCCGTCTGAAATGGCGTTGTATCCCGCGATTGTACGCACCGCCCACGCGATTATCGGTGAGGCGTTTTCGCGCAAGGTCATCACACCGGGCACAACCACCGCAGCCGATGTGCAATGGTGGTATCGCCAGCGCCTCGCCGAACTTGGCATCGCCCCGTGGTTCCATCCCAGCATCGGCATCCAGCGTGAAGGCGCAGAGGGCATGTTGCGCGGCGACACCGTGATTGGGCCGGGCGATCTGTTATGGACCGATTTCGGCATAACCTACATGCGCCTCAACACCGATACGCAGCATCTCGCCTATGTCCTGAAACCCGGCGAGACCGAAGCGCCCAAGGGCCTGCGCGATGGCCTCGCTGCCAGCAACCGGGTGCAGGATTTTCTCACCGGCGCGTTCAAGTCCGGCATAAGCGGCAATTATGCGCTGGCGCAGGCGCGTATTCAGGCGATTGCGGCGGGGCTGGATCCTTCGATCTACACCCATCCCATCGGCTTGCACGGTCACGGCGCGGGGCCGGCCATCGGCTTTTGGGACAATCAGGAACCAACACCGCGCGGCGCAGGGATTATCCACCCCAACACCGCATGGTCGATAGAGTTGACCAGCTATTCGTCAGTGCCCGAATGGGGCGGGCAAAAGGTGGATTTCCGCACCGAGGAAGACGCGTTCTTTGACGGCGAAACCGTGCGCTATATCGACGGGCGGCAGACGGAGATTACGCTGATCGGGGCCGAATAAAGACGCGAGTTGGCGATACGGACGGGCTAATTCCTCAACGATGTGCAAGGGTGCGACCGGGCGCATTCTGGGGAATAGATCATGACCACGACAAACGACATCAGCGATCCGGCAACCTTTGCACCGGCATTCGCTCAGCTTTGCAATATATCCTACGAGTTCTTTCACTGGGTCATACCCTACCGGGTCGAAGCGATGGATATCGGGCTCTTCTCGCTGAGCGGTTCATGGTCGTGTGTATGGGGGCCAAGCAGGAATAGCGACGATGGAAATCTGGCATTTGTGGCGAAATTCACGCCTGATACCATGGGGTTGGTGCCTTCCTATGTCACCGTCATTCGCGGTACGGA
The DNA here is from genome assembly GCA_049647465.1 of Erythrobacter sp. Lineage (GTDB taxonomy): Bacteria > Pseudomonadota > Alphaproteobacteria > Sphingomonadales > Sphingomonadaceae > Erythrobacter. Next base: position 24,582 of record JBARXS010000040.1, on the reverse strand, counting down.
TCCGTTCGTAAATCCGCTGGGCATCAGCCAGCAGCTGAAAGAAGACCTCGACATTGGCACTCAGGTCGAATGCGGTTTCAATGGCTCCGACCCGTCAGCAAAGATCGCCATCGGCACGAAGAACGGGCTGGACCGCATCATTGAGCTGACCCACGCAAAGCATCGCTCTGATCCCCCGACCACACTCGGCGCGTTTCTGCTGAAAGAGGTCGGGCTGTATCAGGACCCCGCGCCGTGTGTCGCGGTCACCGGGCACAGTCTTGGCGGGTGCCTGTCCACCGTTGTCGCTCCGGCTCTGCGGGACATTTTCGCGCCATTGACAAGCCAGCCCGTAATCATGCCCTGCACATTTGCAGGGCCCAGCGCGGGTAATGCCGCCTATGCCGCGTTTTACGACCAGACCTTTTCGCCCAATTATCGGTATGTGAACTCGCTCGATACCATTCCGCACTGGTGGGCCTCGCCCGGCGAAATTGCCGACATCTACGGCGATCTGAAAGAGGAATGGTACATCGCCGATTTCTACGCACATATGGCAGAGGTGATGAAGGGCGACCCTCCGTCACACCCGGCGGTTACGTATACCCAGCCTTCCAGTCAGGTGATCAGGCTGGAGGGCGCGTTGCTGATGCGGGACAGTTGGGCCCAAGAAGCAGCATACCAGCATCATATCAAGACCTATATCGCGCTGATGGGGAACGGGTGATCCTGACAGCATCGCGATAACAGGTATCGATCGCGGTACCTCGCTGCTAACGAAGCCGCTCGGCTGCTCTCGCAACTTTGCCAGCGCGCTGCGTCTGCGCTGCGCTGGTCAATTCCCTAATGCGCGCTGTGAGGGTATCGTCGGCTTCATCGGGAGAACCCGCCCGAAATGGTGGCTGCGGATCATATTCGAGCGAAAGCTGAACGAGCTTTGCGTGGTCTTCGCCGCGAAGTCTTGCAGTCAGACTGAGAGCAAAATCAATTCCTGCCGTAACGCCGCCGCCCGTGACGACATTGCCATCGAAGACAACGCGCTCTTTAACCGGAATTGCACCGAATTCTTTGAGCAGCGGTCTCGATAGCCAATGGCTTGTCGCCCGCTTTCCTCGCAACAGTCCTGCTGCGCCCAAAACAAGTGATCCCGTGCATACGCTGGTTATCCAGTCCGCAGTTTTGGCCGCGTCTTGCAGCCAGGCAATTAATTCGGGATCAAGCATCGCCTCATCCGCCCCTGCCCCGCCAGGAATGCAAAGAATATGAGGGTTAGGTATATCGTGGAACGTGCAGGTAGGATTGATCGAAAAACCGGCATCGGTCATTACCGGTTCTGTTGACCTAGCAGCCAGATGAATAGTCGCATCGCCCAGCCGAGAAAGAACCTGCACCGGCCCAGTCAGATCCAGTTGGGTTACATCGGGGAACAGGGCGAAAGCGACATTGAGATGGCTCATGCGGTCGAGGCTAGACCTGATAAAGTCCATCCGCAATTATCAGTCAGTTTTGCCGTTCCCATATGAATTTTCCTACTCACCCGCGCCTTGTCATAGTCGGCGTGGCTCTTTGAAAATTCGTCCAGAAAACCCGTTGTTCTCCGGCATAGTGTCAACTTTATCGCTTCGAATTAACGCTATGATTAATTTCGGGAAAATGCACTTGGGGCCGGTTGACACAGTGTCAGTTATGTCAACTTTGACGACGAAGAGTGGCCGCGGCAGCGCGCGCTAAATCTCGATCTGGCTACCGAGTTCCACCACGCGGTTGGTGGGCAATTTGAAGAAATCCATCGCGCTCGCAGAATTGCGCAGCATCCAAGCGAAGATCTTCTCCCGCCAGATCGGCATGCCCGGCTTGTCACTGGCGAGCAGCGTCTGGCGCGAGAGGAAGAAGCTGGTGTGCATCATGTCGAACTCGCCGCCGCACCGCTCCATTTTCTTGAGGCCCTGGACCACATTGGTCTCTTCCATAAAGCCATAATGCAGCACCGCGCGGAAGAAGCCGTCACCCATATCGACATATTCGCAGCGGGCGTCGGGATCGACATAGGGTTCATCGGTGATGTCCACCGTCAGGATCACCACCCGTTCATGCAAAACCTTGTTATGCTTGATATTGTGGAGCAACGCGGAGGGCACGCCCGAGGATTGGCTGGCCATGAATATCGCAGTGCCAGGCACCCGCAAGGCGGAGTTCTTGGCGCTCTTGGCGAATATCTCCATCGGCAGCGAATGCTCGCTCATCCGCGCCCGCATCAGCTTGCGCCCGCGTGACCATGTGGTGAGGAGGAGGAAGGCGAAGAAGCCGACCATCAGCGGGAACCAGCCGCCTTGCGGGACCTTCGTCAGGTTGGCCGCGAAATAGGCTCCGTCAACGATGAGGAACAGGAGGACAACCGGCGCCGCATACCACCATTTCCACTTCCACACGCCGACAAACAGGATCGCCATCAGCAAGGTATCAATCGTCACCGCCCCCGTCACCGCGATGCCGTAAGCGCTCGCCAGATTGGAGGAATTCTGGAACGTAAGCACAAGGATAATGACCGCCACCATCAGCGCCCAATTGACCACGGGAATGTAAATCTGTCCGCCTTCGGTCTCCGATGTGTGCCGGATCGAAAGGCGCGGGATATACCCCATCTGGATCGCCTGATGGGTGATCGAGAACGCGCCGGAAATCACCGCCTGGCTGGCGATGAATGTGGCCACCGTCGCTAGCAACACCAGCGGCAGGCGGTACTGTTCATCGGCGAGGAAGAAAAACGGACTCTGGATGGCTTCGGCGGCCATCTCGGGCGGCAGGCCGATGATCATCGCACCCTGACCGAAATAGTTGAGGAGCAGGCACGGCATCACAAAGCCGAACCAGCTGAGGCGCATCGGCCCACGACCGAAATGGCCCATATCTGAATACAAGGCCTCCGAACCAGTGACCGCCAGCACAACGCTGCCCAGGGCAAGGAAGGCGGTCCAGCCGTCGAGGACGAAGAAATTGACGGCGTGATAGGGGTTGAGCGCCCACAATACGTCCGGCGTCTGGGCGATTTGCCACAGGCCCAGCGCCGCAATGACCGTGAAATAGACGATCATTACCGGCGCAAACAAAGCGCCAACCTTCGCCGTTCCGCGCTTTTGCAGGACGAACAGACACACGAGCAATACGATCGCGATGGGAATGACGTACCGCTCCAGCCCCTGATCAACCACGGTCAGCCCCTCGACTGCGGAAAGGACGGAAATGGCCGGCGTAATCATCGAGTCGCCATAGAACAGACTGGTCGCAAAAACGCCCAGCAGCACCGCCATCCAGCCATATTTGGACTTGGAGATGCTACGCGAAATCAGCGCGACCAAGGCAAGGCTGCCGCCCTGCCCCTTGTTATCGGCGCGCATCAGAATGGAGACATATTGAATGGAGACAACCAGCGTCATCGACCAGAATATAAGGCTGATAACGCCCAGAACATGCGGCGCATCCAGTGCCAGCGGGTGCGGGCCGACAAAGGTTTCACGAAATGCGTAAAGCGGGCTGGTGCCGATATCGCCGAACACGATCCCGATCGCGCCAACAGCCAGCGCCCCCTTGGACGCGCTGTGGCCCTTGCCACCCGTTGGCGGGTGGTGCGCGGGCGAAGGGTTCTGCGCTGTTGCTGTTTCGCTCATGGCTTTAACCGGTATCCCGCGACGAAGGCGCGGCCTTTAGCACCGGCCCTTCGCGCCTGCAACATAAGCGAGAGGCCCCACACAAGGCCCACTATTGCAGCATCGGCGCATTGGCGATCATCTGATCAAGCTGGGCGACACGCGATTCCAGTTCCTCACGCCAAGGCGCATCCTCTGGTGAACGCTCAAGCAGGCTGGCCCAGACACTGCGCGCCGCGCGAATCTCTCCGCTTTGAAAATAGGAGATGCCAAGAAACAGATCCGCCGCCGGGTTCACCGGATCAATCTGACGGGCACGGGTGTAGGCATAGGATGCAGCCGGGGTCACAAACCCTTCCGAATGTTCGACCAGCGCCATTCCAAGCGCCAGCCAGCCTTCGAGATGGTCCGGATTGTCATTCAACCCCTTGCGCAAGGACACAGCCGCATCATCAAAGCGGCCACGCCGGGCATAGCCGTCAGAGAGCATCAGATAATCAGGCTTTGCCCGATTGGGATCAAACCACGCACGGCGGGCCTCGACCATCTCCTCGCCCGAGCGCGGGGCCTCGACCGTTTCAAGCTTGGGCGTGCCCGGCTGTGTGGGGGAACCCTGCCACGCGTAACCCGCCAGACCGAAAAGGAGAACGGCACCAAAGAGTACCCAGCCTTCTCGCGGCAGACGCAGCACGAAGGCGGCGATGGCGAAAGCGACAATCGCAAGCGCGAAGACAGTAATCCAGCCGGTCATGATGCCCCGGCACTCTCATCATCGTTGCGTCTGCGACCCAGGCGCCGCAGCAGGATCGCCATCACAATCGCCAGCAGCAATGCGGGAATGGCGAATAGCGGCCATGTCGTCGCGCTGACCTCGGGTTGATAGCTGACATAATCGCCATAGCGCTGGATCAGCCATGCGCGGATTTCATCAGGGCTTTCGCCGGCGGCCATGCGAGCGCGGACCTGATGCCGCATGTCGCCCGCCATCGGCGCATCGCTGTCGGCAATGCTTTGTGACTGACATTTGAGGCAGCGCAAAGTGTACATCAGCGCGGTCGCCTCTGCCTCCAGAGCGGGGTCTTCGAGCTGTTTGTAAGCATAGGGCGCAGGCGGCACCGCACCCTGAGCGAGGAGCAATGCAGGGGCGAGAACGGCAAACAACGCCGCCAGAAAAAAGCGCATGATCATGACCGCGCCTCTCTCAGCATTGCGAGCAGTTCGGGGACATGCTCGGCACGAATATCACCGATATGCTGATGCAGGATGGTGCCATCGCCGTCGATAACAAAGGTCTCAGGCACACCGGAGGAGCCGAGTTCGAGTTGCAGGGCAGACAGGTCATCCGCGCCGATGCGGCTGTACGGATTGCCATGGCGGGAGAGAAAATTGGCGACATCGGCAGGCCGGTCCCGAATGGCAACGCCGACGATTTGAGCGCCGCTTTGCCTGAGCGTTTCAAGATGCGGAGCCTCGGCAATACAGGGCAGGCACCAGCTGGCCCAGATATTCAGCAGCTTTGGCTGTCCGTCGCGAAAGTCGTCGATGGAGACACCGGGGCGACTCTCCGTCGCGGGGCGCAGCGCAAAATCGGGCAAAGGCTGCCCGATCATGTGGCTCTCGACGAACTGGTCCTTTTCCTGCGTCAGCATGAAACCGGCCAGCCCGGCAAAGAAGACGAAGAAAGCGAGCGGTATGAAATATACAGGACGGATCACTCGGCAGGCTCCGGCGCTATCCCACCTTGAGTGCCTTGGGAGCCGGGCGCACCGGCGGCAATCGCTGCCTCATCCGCGCGGCGTTCATTGCCGATCTGCGTGGCCCTGCGGCGCTTCAGATCGACCTTAACGCGGCCTGCGATGGACAGAACGCCGCCAAACGCGATCAGCAGGCCGCCATACCAGATGAAGGTCACAAACGGCTTCCACCAGATGCGCAATTGCCAGCGCTGCTGCCCTTCGGCATCGACCCCGGCAGCATCACCGATCACCGCGTATAGCTGGCCGTCCCAGCGGGTGAGCAAGGCGCTTTCGCTGGTGGCTTGCGCAGGTGCCCAGAAATTGCGGGCCTGCGGGTTCAGGATCACAGGTTCGCCGCCGCCGCGACTGGCCGCAATGCGGGCCTCGATGGCGGTCCAGTTGGGGCCGGACACCGGATCAACGCTTTCCAGCGCGATGGTCCAGCCGCCGATCTCTTGCGAGCCACCGGGGCTGACCGCCGCGAGCCGCTCCTGCGTAAAGGCTGCTTCGCTCGCCATGCCGAACAGCGAAACCGCCACGCCGAAATGAGCCAGGACCATGCCCCAGGTCGCGGTGGGAACGCGGGTCAGCTTGCGCCCCCGCAACGGCATCAGCGCCGCGAGCGCCAGGGCTCCGGAAAGCGCAAGGCCAAGGATCGGGAGCAAAGGATAATCGCCAAGGAACACGACCAGAGCCACAATCAAAAGGGCGACAGAGGCAAGCACCATCAATTCGGGCTGAATGCGCGAGACCTTGTCATCCTTCCACCGCAGCAGTGGCCCCACCGCCATGATGATGAACATCGGGATCGCAAAGATCGCACCAGCCGGATTGAAGTAGGGAGGCCCCACAGAAACGCGCACATCAAACGCTTCGGTCAGCAGCGGATACAGCGTGCCCAGCAGGACGATCGCGAGGATCGCCGACAGCATCACATTGTTGAAAACCAGAGCCCCTTCGCGGCTGCTCGCCTTGAAGCGCTTACCCTCGGAGATCGAACTGGCGCGCATCGCGAAAATCGTCAGACTTCCGCCAATATACAGACCCAGCAATGCCAGCAGCAAAGTGCCGCGTTCCGGATCAACCGCGAAGGCGTGCACACTGGTCAAAACGCCGGAGCGCACAAGGAATGTGCCCAGCATCGACATCGAAAAGGCGACCACGCCCAGCATGATCGTCCACGTCCGCAAGGCATCGCGCGCCGCCAGAACGCTGACCGAATGCAGCAGAGCGGTCGCGGCAAGCCATGGCATCAGCGAGGCATTCTCAACCGGATCCCAGAACCACCAACCGCCCCAGCCCAGCTCGTAATAGGCCCAATAGGAACCCGCTGTGATCCCCAGCGTCAGAAACACCCACGCACCCAGCACCCATGGCCGCATCACCTTGGCGAAGGCGGGCGTCACCTGGCGTGTGATCAACGCGCCCATGGCCAGGCTAAATGCCACCGACAGGCCGACATAGCCGATATATAAGGTGGGCGGATGCACGGCGAGGCCAATGTCCTGAAGCAGGGGATTAAGCCCCACCCCTTCGAGCGCGGGCACCGGCAGACGCTCAAACGGATTGGAGCTGATCAGCAGGAAGAAATAGAACCCGATGGCGACAAAGCCCTGCACTGCAAGCGTTGCCGACATTGTGCGCTCTGGCAGGCGGCGTTCAGCAAAAGCGAGCAATCCGCCCGACAATGCGAGCACCGCGACCCACAGCAACATCGATCCTTCGTGGTTCCCCCAAGTTCCCGTCAGCTTGTATAGGAAGGGTTTAAGCGAATGCGAATTGGTGGCCACCAGCTTCACCGAAAGATCCGTGATAGCAAAGGCATAAAGCAGTGCCCCAAAGGCGAGCACCGCCAGAAACGCCTGTACGACGGCGGCGGGGCGGGCATAGAGCGCATAGGGACTTGTCGTGCCCTCTGGCGCGCGCAGGGCAAGCGCACCCGCCACCATCTGAAGCACCGCAAGCGCGGCGGCCAGCCAGAGCGCTGCGTGTCCGATTTCTGCAATCATGGTTGGACCTTTCGCGCCCCTATGTTCGATCAGCGAGCATCACAGCCCCACCGTCGTCTCTGCCGCGATTTCAGCGGCCTTCTCGGCATCGTGCCCTTCAAGCCCTTCGAGCTCTTTCGGAACGTAATTCTCGTCATGCTTGGCCAGCAGATTGGTGGCCAGAAATGTCCCGTCCGCCTGAAGGCTGCCTTCAGCGACGACACCCGACCCTTCGACAAACAGATCGGGCAGGATGCCGCTATAGCGCACGGGGACGCTGCTTGCCTCATTGCCGGTGACCACAAATTGAACCGTAATCCCATCGGCCTGCGTTGCGATTGATCCGGGCTGCACCAACCCGCCAAGGCGCACTGGCTGACCTATAGAGGGCGGCTCGGATGCGATCTGTTCGGGAAGATAGAAATAGTTCGCCTGATTGCGCAGCGCCCACACCGCGATCAATCCGGCGGCGACAATCGCGATGAGCGCAAAGACAACCAGCATCAGGCGCTGATGTTTGGCTTTCATCACAGGTGTGCCCAGACCAGAGTTTGGAGAAGTGCTCATCGACGCTTCAACTCCGCACGGCGTTTTTCAGCGCGCCGCATCGCCTGCCAGCTCCACGCGATCAGCAGCGCAAGCGCGATCAGCCCCACGGCATAGGCACCGATCACGTAATCCCACTGTGGCAAGCTCTCACGCATCGGGTCTATCCCATCACAGCGCTGGCAGTGGGGATATCGTGCGCTGGCTCATCATCCAGCGCGCGGCGGCGCAGGCGCGCCTCAACCTGTTGCTCAGCGATCAGAGCGCGCATCCGCATCAGCACGATCGCTCCGAACAAAAGCGAAAAGCCGAGCACCGCAGTTAGAAGCGGCACTAGGAACGCTGTATCAATGGCGCTTTTACCAGCGGTAATACTGGGCGGTTGATGGAGCGAATTCCACCACACGACGCTGCGATTGATGATCGGAATATTGACCGCGCCGACCAGTCCAAAAATGGCTGCTACCTTGGGCGAAGTGCCTTCGCGTGCCGTCGCCTGCGCCAGCGCAAGGTAGCCGATATACAGGAACATGAGCACCAGCATTGATGTGAGGCGTCCATCCCACACCCACCATGTGCCCCATGTTGGCCGTCCCCAGATTGATCCGGTGACAAGGCAAATGATTGTGAAGACGAGGCCCGGCACAGCAATCGCGCGCGCAGACAAACCGGCGAGCGGATGTTTCCAGATCAGTAGGGCAGCGGAAGAGATCGCGATCCCGGTCCATCCCCCCATTCCCAGCCAGGCCGAAGGGACATGGATGAACAGGATGCGCACGGTCTCACCCATCAGGCGATCCGGCGGCACCACCAGCAGGCCCCACGCCATCGCACCCGCAGCCAGCACTAGACCGCTGAAGAACAGCAGCGGCATCAGCCATCTGGCGAGCGATAAGAAACGCGTGGGATTGGCGTAAATGTGCACAATTGGATCCTTGCTATCCGTTTTAGTGGCTTGCCCGCCCCCCGCAAGAGCGCAAATAACTCAAGCCACCGTTTAACGCGTGCAAGCCCGGTAGAATTCAGAGAAGCGGGCCTAGCCGCGCCCGATCAGCTTTTGCGCCATCCGGTCCGCTACAATATCGGGTGACAGGCCCGAGGCCGTGCTTTCCTGCCAGATTTCCTCAAGCCGGCCGGGAATCTGCTCAATCCGTGTGCGAACCTCTTCAACGCAGCCCACGCGGCCTTCGCGCCGTGCGAGGTATTCGCTGGCAACAGAGATAATGCCGCCCGCATTGATCACATAATCAGGCGCATACAGGATTTCGCGTCTGAACAGCGGATCACCATGATGGGCGCGCGCCAATTGATTGTTTGCTCCGCCTGCAATGATCGCAGTGTCGAGCGCAGCAATACTGTCCTCGTCAAGAATGGCGCCCAGCGCATTGGGGCTCAGGACATCGCAAGGCGTCGTCATGATTGCATCCGCGGGAACGACCTTTGCGCCGAGCTCCTGTGCCAGCGCATTGGCCGCTTCCACGTTGATATCCGCCAGTGTCAACTTGGCGCCATCCTTGGCGAGCAGGCGCGCGACACCGCCGCCGACGCTGCCGACACCCTGCACTGCGATATGGACACCCTTGGCGCTGTCTTTACCCAGCTTATGCCGGATCGCCGCCAGAATGCCGAGGTAAATGCCGTAAGATGTGAACGGTCCGGGATCGCCACCCGCCGCGTTTTCGCCCGAGACAGGAAGGCCCGAGACATGCGCCGTGCGCTTCGAAAGCGCAACCATGTCAGCCTCGCTTACGCCAACATCTTCAGCCGTCACGTATCGCCCGTTCAAACCCTCAACCGCATCACCAAAGGCGGCGAGCAATTCGGGCGTTTTCGTCCGCTCATCTTCGGCAAGGATCACCGCCTTGCCCCCGCCCATCGGCAGGCCAGCCATCGCGTTTTTGTAACTCATTCCGCGAGACAGCCGCAGCGCATCGCGCAAGCCATCTTTGGGGTCGGGATAGTGCCAGAAACGCGTCCCGCCGGCGCCCGGTCCAAGGTGGCTGGAATGGACCGCAATGATCGCTGTCAGCCCCGATGCTCGGTCACGCACGACTTGTACAAGTTCGTGATCGTCAAAATCGGGTTCGGTCCAGAATGCGGTCATTCGCGTATCACACCTTGTCAATTGCCGCGCATAGGCCACCGGGCAACGGGCGTGAATGGGATGATGACGCGAGAAAATGGGGCGACCGACGGGACTCGAACCCGCGACCTCCGGCATCACAAGCCGGCGTTCTAACCAACTGAACTACGGTCGCCACACACCCGCTCAAACTCACCAGCCAATTGCCACCGTGTTCGCGCAAGACCTGCGCCTTTGCGCATCGCTGACCGGTGGTCAAGGCCGCCATAAGCGGGCGCGCGCCTGTTGCACAAAGTGCCGATCAAGGGAAGCGAAAACTGCGATTAGTCTGTCAGCACGCAACATTCTTTCGCCCTTGTTTCGTGACCGCGCGGTCTTAGTGTCACCGATATGGAGCTTTTTACCGATTCTTCAGCTGAGCATTTGTCCCAGCACAGCGCAATTCAGCGCCTCCCAACGCCCAAGGCCGAGATTTTCCAGTGCCGGGATTTTGCGGATGAAAGCCTTCGCACCGATCTGATTGCCCTGATCGACCGCGACCGCCGCCCATCGACGATCGCGGATGACAATGGTGACCAGTATTTCCGCACGAGCGAGACCTGTGATCTGCCCTCGCACGAACCCGCTGTGCAGCAACTCGAAGCGATGCTGACGGTGCTGTCCGGGATTGACCCGAAACACGGTGAGCCCCTTCAGGGCCAGCGTTATGCCGTGGGGCAGGAGTTCAAGGCGCACACAGATTACTTCACGCCCGGCGGCCCTGACTGGGAGCAATATTGCGCGGTGTCAGGGCAGCGCACATGGACCTTCATGATCTATCTGAACGGTGTTGAGGCAGGCGGCGCAACCCGTTTCAAGGCAATCGGCAAGACCTTCCAACCCGAAGCGGGGAAGCTGGTCTGCTGGAACAACCGCCGATTGGATGGGCGCGAAAACCCCAACACGCTCCATCACGGGATGAAAGTGCGCAAAGGCGTGAAATACGTGATCACAAAATGGTATCGCGAGCGGGCGTGGGGTTAGAGGCTCGGGGTCACGCTGGCGGCGCATTCGCCGTCACATTCAAGCCCACAGCGCCAATCAGGATCATTGCGATAAAGACGAATTGCAGCGCGCCCAAACGCTCATCGAATGCGAACAGGCCGATCAGGCTGGCGGCGACAATGCCGACGCCTGACCAGATCGCATAGACGATCCCCACCGGCAGCACTTTCATTGCCGGAGCAAGCACCCAGAAACAGGCGCTGTAACAGGCGATGGAAAGAACGCCCCATTGCGCTTTCTCAAAATCGTCAGACAGTTTGAGCAAGAATGTGCCAGTCACTTCAAGTGCGATGGCGGCGGCGAGATAAATCCATGGGGACATGTTCGGAAGGGTAATGCGAAGTTTGCATGCGGGCAAAGAAAAAGGCGGCCCCGTCGGACCGCCTTCCCTTTCGCAGCCCGAAAGCCGCAAAACTGATCGCTCGCCTCACTTCTTGAGAGAGAGCCCACCAAAACGCTTGTTGAACGCTGCCACACGGCCGCCTTCCTGTACCTGGCGGTTACCACCGGTCCATGCCGGGTGGCTGGTCGGGTCGATGTCCAATGCGAGGACGTCGCCTTCTTTGCCCCAGGTGGAGCGGGTCTGAAATTCGGTGCCATCGGTCATCTTGACCGTGATCATGTGGTAATCGGGGTGACCTTCGGCCTTCATATCTTTGTCCTTTGAGCTTTCACCGGTTCCGACCGGCGGTGCTATAAATGGGAAGCGGCGCGCTTAGGTGGCTTTGCCGGATTTGGCAAGGCACAAGTTGCGCACAGCGTCTGCAAGAGTGTCGAATGCTTAACCTTCAGGCGGATCAGCAATCATCGCAGTGAATTCAACCTGACAGGTTGCATTGCCCTCAACACTCGCTCTGCCCTTGAATTTGTAGACGCGGCTGCGCTTTTGCAGGAATTCCACTTCCAGATCGAGCAGGCAACCCGGCGTTACCGGAGCGCGAAACTTGGCGCTATCGATACCCATGAAGAGCACAAGCTTACCCGTTCCCGCGAGTTCAAGCGTCTCGATCCCAAGGATCGCCGCCGCCTGAGCCAACGCCTCAATCTGGAGGACGCCAGGCATGATCGGAGCGCCGGGGAAATGCCCCTGGAAGAACTCCTCATTCATGCTGACGGCTTTCACCGCGTGGATGCGTTCACCCAGATCGATCCGCTTGACCCGGTCCACCAGCAAGAGTGGATACCGGTGGGGCAGAGCTTTCAAAACCTTGTGGATGTCATAGTCCACAATCGGTTCCGCTGATCCATCGTTCTGGCGCGCTTCATTCGCGCCCGGTTGATCGGTCATGCCCTGCCCCCCTTTATCAGTCTTCAGCCTGCCTTAACGGCCTGCCGGTGCCTCTGCGTTGCCGGCGGCAGCTTCCTGCTGGGCACGCTGCTGCTGGATCAGCTGTGCCGTAAGCAGGCGTTCCTGGATTTCCTGAAACAGCGCAGCGCCCTGCTGTGACGGGCGATAATTCTGCTGCGGAACCACGCCTACACTGGGCACCTTCGCATTTAGCGACGTAGTGACCAACTGAGTGATATCAGCCTCGCTTTTTCCGTAAAGCACAGTGCCAACCGGCATCACGAGCTGAATTTGCTGGGCAGTGGCCACTTCTTCAAGCGCTGCGCCATATTGCTGGAAAATCTGCTCAACGGCAAAGATGCGCGCAGTGTTGACCTGGTTAGTCAGCCCGGCAACTTCGCCTTCTAGCTGCTGAATCTGAGTAAACTGCGGCGCGGCTTGCACGGCGGGCAGTTCTGCATCGTCCAGGCGGCCGTTGCCGTTTGTGTCGAACGGCTTGAGCAGGTCGGAAAGCTCTTTTTGCTTCGCCGTGCGCTGGTCAATCTGCGCCTTGTACGTCGTCGTAATCGATTCATACGCCGTGCGCAGCGCGTTGGTGCCGATTATGGCGCGCGATGTATCCACGGTGGCAATTTTGCCTTCGACCTGAGCCGAGGCAGGTACAGCAGTCAGCGCGCAAGCGGCAATGCCAATCGAGGCGCCCGCTGAGGCGAGCGTTTTTGTAAGAGTTTTCATCAGAACTGGGTTCCTACGTTGAACTGGAAGGTTTTGTCATCATCGCCTTCAACCTTGCGGATGATCTGGGCGAAATCGATACGGAACGGCCCAAAGGGCGAGTTCCAGTTGACCCCGATACCTACGGCGATGCGCGGGCTGGGGGAATTACCGAGGAAGACCTCGCGAATGTTGGAGTTCGGAAGAATTTCCCGGCGGTTATCGTTACCGAGTGCGTCAACCGGATCGGTTGTGAACACCCGGCGGAGGTTCCCCAAATCGTCGACAATTGGATCGCCGTTGGCGTCAACCGTGGTTGAGAACAAGGGCGCGCCGGTCGTCGGGTCGGTTTGCTGGATACCGTTCGGGTTGTCCTGCAAAATCGGGGTTGTGACATCCCATAGCGCGCCGATGTCCATGAATATGGAGGGTCTTAGACCAAGCTCACGCGCGCCCGTGCCGAGGGGAATTTCAAGCTCTGCGCGACCAAGATAATAATTGCGCCCGCCAATAGCGTCATCGCGCGCACGTCCACGCCTATCCACGAAGACAAAATTGCCATCATCATCAAGTACGGCATTGTTGTTTTCATCAAGAGTGAAAATCTCTGTGATCACACGTGGACCAACACCGCGAATATCAAAACCGCGCATCTGCGGTTCGCCGAGGAAGAAACGGTCAGTCAGCAAAACGTCATCAACGCCTTCGCCACCGCGGTCGCGCAGCGGGATGATCGAACCTCCCTCTGCGGCGAGCGAGAAGATGAAGCCGGAATTACCAATGCCCCAGAACTTTTGGGCACGGCCACGGAAACGCAGATAGCGGACGTCACCGCCAAGCCCTGCGAATTCCGTGCTGAGCGAGACGGTTTGGCCGCGCGTTGGGCGGATGCGCGAATTGAGCGAATTGTAGTTCAGCGAAAGCCCGAGGATCGAACTCAACCGGTCGCCCAGCGCATCGCAAAGAAAGCGACCAGCACGAAGCGGATCGCAGGTTCTGATGCCATCGCCGTCCAAGTCAGAGAAAAACTGGTTTTCGTCGAGGCTGACCTCATCATAATTGAGCGTATAGCTGCCGACGAGCGACATATATTCGGTCAGAGGGACACCCAGACGCGCGGAAAAACCTGTCGTTGCTTGCTCGAACGTGGTGTTGCGCTCTCCGCCTGCGAAGTTGAAACTGTTGAAGTCGCGCCGGTAGATATCAATCCCGGTCGAAATATTCCGGTCAAAGACATAAGGCTCGGTAAAGCTGATCTGCGCCTGACTGGAAAACTGCGAGTAATTGACCGAAAGACCGATTGTCTGACCGCGCCCGCGGAAGTTTCTCTGACGGATAGAGCCGGCCAGAATGAATTGCTCAATCGAGGAAAAGCCTGCCGAAAACTGCAACTCGCCCGTTGGCTGCTCTTCAACATTGGCTTCCAGCACGATCCTGTCAAGGGCTGAACCTTCAACCTGATTGACCTCGAAATTCTCCTGAAAAAAGCCCAGCGAATTGATGCGCGCCGTGGTGCGTTGAACGGCAAGCGAGTTGAACGCATCGCCTTCGGACAGGCGGAATTCGCGGCGCACGACCTTGTCCTGCGTCAGCGTGTTGCCGTTCACATCGACCCGTTCCACATAAACGCGCGGCGCCTCGCGCAGGATGAACTTGATGTCCATCGTGAGAGTTTCTTTCTGGCGGCTGTAACGCGGCTGGACATCGGCAAACGCATAGCCAAACCGGCCCGCCAGCTCTGCTAGTTGTTCGATCGTGTCCTCGACCGACTTCGCATCGTACCATTCGCCCGGCTGCATCGAGAGGCCGGCCCTGATCTGATCGCTATCGAAATCGCGCAGCTGGCTTTCCACCTCGACTTCGCCGAATTTGTAGCGCTCGCCCTCTTCCACCACATACGTGATGATAAAATCTTTCTGGTCGGGCGTCAGTTCGGCCACCGCGGAAACAACGCGGAAGTCGGCATAGCCTTCGATCAGGTAGAACTGGCGCAGCTTTTGCTGGTCGAATGCCAGCCGATCGGGATCGTAGCTGGTGTTGGAGCTGAAGAAGCGCGTAAGGCGCGCCTGCTTCGTCACCATTTCCCCGCGCAGTTCACCGTCGGAAAACTCTTCGTTCCCGATGATGTTAATCTGGCGGACCTTGGATTTTGGCCCCTCGCTGATCTCGAACACGACATCGACACGGTTTTGCGGCAGCTGAACCATCTTGGGCTCTACCGAAGCGGCAAACCGGCCCTGACGCTTGTACAGCTCGATTATGCGGGCCACGTCGGCGCGCACTTTTGAACGGGTGAAAATCTGGCGCGGTGCCAGCTTGATTTCCGGCAGGATCTTGTCGGCATCCAGGCGGTCATTGCCTTCAAGAACAATACGGTTGATGACCGGGTTTTCCGTAACGGTGATGACCACGTTGCCGTTTTCGTTGCGGATCGAGGAACTTCCGGCAAACAGTTCGGTCGCGCCCAGATCCTTGATCGCCTGGTCAGCGGCGGCCGAAGTGTATTCCTGACCAACGCGCAAGCGGATGTAGGACAGGATGGTGGTTGGCTCGAGCCGCTCTGCACCCGTCACACTGATTGAGCGGATCGTGTTGCTGGCAGGCGCTGGAGCAGGTGTGGGCGCAGGAGCCGGGGTTGGCGCCGGGGTTTGAGCTGGTGCCGGTTGCGTCTCACCCGAAACAGGGCCGGTCTGCGCTGGCGCAGCGGTCTCGTCCTGAGCGTGCACGGTGTAGGGCACGCCCGCGAGCATAGAGCCACAGGTCAGGGCAATCGCGAACCGCCCGGCTGATGTGACCGGCCCGGTTCCATTGGACGGTCCTGAAGTGACCGGCTGGGCGCCCGTCTGCTTGCATCGATCCATGTTCGTAAAAATTCCCGTCAAAACCGTCTTGTTCATGCCCGTCGAATTCGTTTGTCTGCCCGACGTGGCTTTTTTGCAGCAGGCTATGACAGCCATACCTCTATCAGTCTTCACCGCCTCTGCCCGATGCAGGTGGTGCAATCAAGCGAGCAAGGCGCCTAACCCCTGCCAGCCCGCCCCCTTTCCACGGCTAACTGCCGAAGAGGCCCCCAATGAGTGGCAAAGACGCCACATCGTTAAACGTCACGATCACCATGAATGTCAGCACCAGCACAATTCCCATGCGATAGGCCCATTCGGTTGCCTGCGGCCCGGCGGGCTTACGCCGAACTGCTTCATAGGCGTAGAATGCAAGGTGTCCGCCATCGAGCGCGGGGATTGGCAGGAAGTTAATGAATGCCAAATTAAGCGAGATCAGCGCGAGCAGCTCAATGAAGGGGACAGGGCCGAGGCTCAGACGCTCTCCTGCGACCTTGCCGATCTTTACCGGACCGCCCAGTTCCTTGATTGAGCGCTGACCGGTCAGAACCTGCTTGATCCCTGTGATCATCATCCCTGTGATCTTCACGCATCGCTCCACTGCCATTGGAACCGTTTGAAGCAGCGGTACTGGCTCCCATGTCACGTCCAGCGTGGATGGGGCTGGACCAATACCGATCATGCCCTTGTCCCCCTTGTTGCCGAACCCGTCGTCCTGCTCGACCCGCATCGTCGTCACATCAAACGACAGACGCTCTCCGTTTCTGAGAACCTCGACGGTCAGGGACTGATCGGGATACAGCTGAACACTCTCAACCACCTGCTCGAATGTCTTCGTCGGGCTTCCGTCAATGGCGACAATCTCGTCGCCGACCTTGATACCCGCAGCCTTGGCCGGGGATTCTTCGGCGAAAACAGCCACAGTTGTAGAAGCTTCAGGAAAGCTCGGCTTACCCAGAATGGCGAAGAAGCCCGCCAATATCGCGATCGCCACCACCAGATTGGTGACCGGCCCTGCCGCCACGATGAGCGCGCGTTTCCACAAGGCCGCGCTCTGGAAAGAGTCCGCACTGGCAGGCGCGGTATCATCCGGCATACTCGCCGGGTTCATGTCGCCTTTGAACTGCACATAGCCGCCCAATGGCAACGCCGACAGTTTCCACCGGGTGCCACGTTTGTCTGTGAAGCCCCAGATTTCCTTGCCGAAACCGACGGAAAACGCCTCTGCCCCAACACCGAACCAGCGGCCCACAAGATAGTGGCCAAGCTCATGCACAGTCACCAATGGTCCCAGCAAAAGCGGGAAGCCGATAATGTACATCCAGAAGGGTGGTGTCTCAAACAATGGTGTGGGTTCCTAGGTCAGCGCCACGCTGTTTAGCAGAGTATTGGCCTGCGCGCGCGCCTGAGTATCAAGCTCCAGCACATCCTCAAGTTGGCCGGGGACTGGCGCGTTCATCGCCGCCAGCGTCTCTTCCACCAATGCCGTGATCTGGATGAACCCGATCTGACCCGTCAGAAACGCAGCGACCGCGACTTCGTTCGCCGCGTTGAGGATTGCCGGAGCGCCCCCGCCCGCTTTGATCGCATCGCGCGCGATACGGGTGGCGGGAAAGCGCTCTTCGTCAGGCGCAAAGAAGGTCAATTCGCTGATCGTTGCCAGGTCAAGCGGCTCAAGCGGCGTTTCCATTCGCGCCGGGTAGGCAAGACATGAAGCAATCGGCACGCGCATATCGGATGGGCCAAGCTGGGCGAGCGTGGAGCGGTCGCGATATTCGACCATCGAGTGGATCACGCTTTGCGGGTGAACAACGATGCGCAGGCGATCAAGGCCCACGGGAAACAGGTGGTGCGCCTCAATGAACTCAAGTCCCTTGTTCATCATCGTCGCGCTGTCGACGCTGATCTTTGCGCCCATGGACCAGTTGGGATGCGCGACCGCCTCTGCGGGGGTTGCAGCCTTGATCCGGTCCAGTGACCAGGTGCGCAGCGGCCCGCCGCTTGCGGTCAGAGTGATGCGCGCGACATCAGCGATGTCATTGCCATCAAGGCACTGGAAAATCGCATTGTGCTCTGAATCGGTGGGCAGCAGGGTCGCGCCATGATTGGCCACGGCGGCCATCATCACATTACCTGCAGAGACCAGCGCCTCTTTGTTCGCCAGCGCGATTGTTCCGCCGCGTTTTGCCGCCTCCATCACCGGAGCAAGACCGGCTGTGCCAACGATAGCTGCAACCGTCATGTCAACGGGCCGCGCCGCTGCATCGCAAAGCGCCTGCGCGCCGCCAGCGGCTTCGATACCGCTGTCGCCCAAGGCTGCTCTGAGCGCAGGCAGGCATTTCTCATCGCCCACAACCGCCAGTTTCGCGCCAAATTCGCGGGCCAGCTGCGCCAGTTCTTCCGCGCTGCAATTGGCTGTCAGCGTATCAATCTGCCAGTCAGCCGGATTGCGCCGCACCAGATCGAGCGTCGACGCACCGATAGAGCCAGTCGCACCCAGCAAGGTTAGAGTGCGCGCCATCAGCCAGCCATTCCGATCAGTCCGGGCATCACTGCGACAAGGAACAGGACGAAGAACACCGCCAGAAACCCGTCAGTCCGGTCGAACATACCGCCATGCCCCGGAATAAGATTGCTCGAATCCTTCATGCCTGCCCGTCGCTTCATCCAGCTTTCAAAGAAATCGCCTGTCTGCGCCATCACTGCGATGAGGGCAGCGGCAACAATCGCACCCAGAATGCTCAGCGCATCGTAGCCGGGAAAAAGGGAGGCCGGACCAATGTCAAGCAGCTCGTTGGTCACCGTCACGATTGCAGCAGCCACCGCGCCACCACCCAGCCCCGCCCATGTCTTGGAGGGGCTGAGTTTCGGAGCAATCTTTGGCCCGCCAATCGCACGCCCTGCGAAATATGCTCCAACATCGACGGCAATAATCGGCAACATGAAACCCACAGCCACGCTGATCGCATCATAATGGACCCGCACCGTGAGCAGCGCGAGCGCCGCGCCGCTGACATAGATTGCGCCGAAAAACAGCCATACCAACTCCCCCAGAACAGAGGCATCGGAAGCGTGGACCAACCTGTTCCACTCCCACAGCACCAGCCCGCCGACGAGGACGACGAGAACAACCCAGAACCAGCCGCCCAGCCACAGCGCACCGCCGGCAATGATCGCCATCACAACGGCTGATACAAGGCGGACCGGCAGGTCTGAAACGCCAGCATCCACTGCGCTGACGCGATTGGAAAATGCGCCTTTGCCGCCAACCCCTTTATCGACCACCATAACGACGGTCCCTCGCTGTAAAATCCTCAAGCGCCTTGGCGAGATGCTCAACCTTGAAGTCCGGCCAGAGCGTGTCGACAAACAGCATCTCTGCATAGGCGGATTGCCACAGCAGGAAATTCGACAAACGCACCTCCCCGCTTGTGCGGATCAACAGATCAAGCGGCGGCAGATCAGCGGTGTCGAGTTCGGCTTCGATGGCCTGAGTCGTGATTTCGCCTTTCGCGCCCGCCTTCGCAGCAGCGCGCGCAATCTCGTTCTGGCCACCGTAATTGAGGGCCACCGCCAAGGTCTGATGGCCGCCAGCGGTCTGCGCCAGAGCGTCTTCGAGCATGGCCACAATATCGGGGGCAAGAGATTGCCAGTCGCCAATGATCTTCAGCTTCACGCCGTTTTTGACAAATTCGGGCAGATCGGATTTGATGAACCGACGCATCAGGTTCATCAGATCATCCACCTCATCATCGGACCGTTTCCAGTTCTCCGAGGAAAAGGCGTATAGGGTCAGGCATTCTAGGCCCAGAGGTTCAATCCCGCGCACCAGACGCCGCACAGCTTCAACCCCGCGCTGATGCCCGACCGCGCGCGGCAGGCCCCGGTGTTTAGCCCAGCGGCCATTGCCGTCCATGATGATGGCGACATGTCTTGCACGGCCTTGATCCAATCCCCCTCCTGACATTTGTGTTTCCCCGAATGTTGAACCGGGCATAGCTTATTGCGTCAGGATTTCCTGCTCTTTCTTGGCCGCGGCATCATCTGTTTCGGCAACATGTTTATCGGTGAGCTTCTGAACCTCTTCCTCAAGACGCTTACGGTCGTCTTCGGAGATTTCCTTCTTCTTCTCGTCCGCCTTCAGGCTTTCCATCGCATCGCGGCGCACATTGCGGATCGCGATCTTCGCTTTCTCCGCATATTGTCCGGCGAGTTTGGCTAGATCCTTGCGCCGCTCCTCGGTCAGATCGGGCATTGGCAGGCGCAGGGTCTGACCGTCAATCATGGGGTTGAGGCCAAGATTGGCGTGGGCAATGCCCTTTTCCACAGCGGTCAGGTTTGCCTTGTCCCACACCTGCACGCTGAGCATGCGCGGCTCGGGCGCGGAGACGGTGGCCACCTGGTTGAGCGGCATCATAGCACCATACACCTCGCACATCACCGGATCGAGCAAGCTGACATTTGCGCGGCCTGTGCGCAGCCCCGAAAGGTCACTCTTGAGAGCTTCAACAGCGCCCGTCATCCGGCGTTCGATATCGGCCCGATCATAATTCATGAGAAAACTCCATATTGCGGCATGGATCAGTCGTCCTTCTGTACAATTGTCTGCACGCCGTTGCCTTCGAGCACGCGTGCAACATTACCTTTTTCACGGATTGAGAAGACCACTATCGGAATGTCGTTCTCACGGCAAAGTGCAACGGCGGTTGCGTCCATCACCTTGAGGTTTTGCGACAGGACATGGTCGTAAGTGACCGTATCGAAACGGGTGGCCTCGGGGTTATGCTTGGGATCGCTGTCATAGACCCCGTCAACGCTGGTGCCTTTCAGCAGCGCGTCGCAATTCATCTCGGCTGCGCGCAATGCAGCGCCTGTGTCGGTAGTGAAGAACGGATTGCCGGTGCCAGCGGCAAAGATCACGATGCGGCCCTTTTCCAGATGCCGCTCTGCACGCCTGCGGATATAGGGTTCACACACGCTGCTCATCGGGATGGCGGATTGAACGCGGGTCTGCACACCCGCCTGCTCCAGCGCGTTCTGCATCGCCAGCGCGTTCATCACGGTGGCCAGCATCCCCATGTAATCGCCGGTCGTGCGGTCCAGGCCTTTGGCTGCCGCCGAAATCCCGCGAAAGATATTACCGCCGCCAATCACCAGGCACACTTCGATGCCGGAATCCTTGGCCGCCTTCACTTCCTCGGCAAGGCGCGCGACATAGGCCGGATCAATCCCGTATTCCTGCTCCCCCATCAGCACTTCGCCCGAGAGTTTCAGGAGGACGCGCTTGATTTGGGGCATCGCGGATTCTTGAGTCATGCAGGCATGCTTTCAGGCAGGTGTTGATCGCTGGCGCGGGCTTTATCGGGGAGGTGCGGGGATGCCAAGGGGGATAGAGACCACCTGCAAATCAATCCACTTGACACTCATGACGGTTTTTCGGGCAATCACACCATCATTTTGTCCTTCATTTTCATTAACTTAATCTCAACACCGCGAATTTCGCTGTGACTTTCCAGATTCCAGCTGTCAATTCACATGTGCGCGGAATGAAATGATGCCCTTCATGATCAAGCTCGATTGCGTACAGCGCCCGATCACTAACAGGTAGGTGCGGAGTAGGAAAAGTCCGCAATCAGGTGCGTCTCTCTGCATGGCGCTCGCAAAAACCATGTAGGCAAGCGCCATACAGAGAGACGCACGTGATACACGATCACAGCAATGTGCGCGGTCACACGTCGGTTCAGACAGAAACCGAGCAAAAAACAGCGTGAGATCGCGAAACAATTGACACTTTTGTTCCAATAACCGAGCTTGCCGCCAGCTCTATGAGGAATTGAAATGCAAAGAATTCTAGCCCTGTTGTTCGCCACAGTTGTTTGCGGCTCCGTCGTTCAGGCTCAGACCGGCTTGGGCTCTGGCGATTTGAAGGTAAGCGGCCTGAATTACGAAAGCGAAGCCACGGCAATCTATTTGGGTGATTTTGCGAACGCACGTTTGGAGCCTGAAGGCAACAAATACGCCTTTTTGTTGCGCGACTTTATCAACGTCTACTCGCGGGTTTGCGATGCCCATCTGCCAGCAAACAAAGTGGCGCTAACTCGCAGCCGGTGCGTTCGGGAAACGGTGGTACGCGACGGTTTGGGCGTCGAAACGAATCGTTATTGCTCCCAATCTGTAACGGAAGAGACGGGCTTTTATGCCGATCCAGACCTGTTGAGGATTTCCAAAGCGCTGGAGCAGAAATTGGCCCGTGAGATTCTAGGCAGCATTATACCCTCGCAAGGATCCGATCCGGGCGCCACCGCCCGCCGGATTACCGATATCGGGCTCGCCGGCAAGGGCGATATGAGTGCGCTTCTTTCGCAGAATAGCTGCACAAGCCCCGCGCTCAAACGCTTTCAAGCCAACCTGGAGCGGTTCGGTGCCAATCAACCACCACTGCGTCTTGCAAATAAAGCGACGCTCGCCTCCGTCCGGAACAGTGATGCGCCATATATCAAGTCCGACTACAGCAAACTGGTCGATGCGCTTATTGCCAAAAATGCCGAAGGCTGGGGTTTCAACCGGTATATTAGGGGAAGTGTTTCGGGTGTCTCGACGGCGGGGGCCGACACAAAAGGCAGGCCGATTGCGATCAACGCGCGCTATCGTTTCAGCCAGTTGGGACAGGCGACAAATGGTTCGGTAAGGGTCACGTTCAAAGACGGGAGGCCGTCATGCCTGTATTTCTTCGATGCCCCTCGGACCTGCCGCATACCCAGTCCCGGAATTGTCACCGCCTATGAAAAGGGTGATTTTCGATAAGCGCCCTCCGGGAGTAATTGTCGAACCGCGTCTCAGAACAGCAATAAGAAAGCCGCCGCACCCACAGGATGCGGCGGCCCTTAATTCGCGTATATAAAGCGTAGCTCAGCCGCCGACAGCAGCCGCGACTTCCGCTGCGAAATCGCTTTCTTCGACTTCGATGCCTTCGCCCAGCTGGAAACGGACGTAATCGGTCAGCACGACCGAACCGCCATTGTCCTTGCCGAACTTGGCAACGGTGTCTTCAACGCTGGTCTTGTTGTCCATCACGAACATCTGGCTCAGCAGAGCGTTTTCCTTGGCGAACTTCTTGATCGCGCCTTCGACCATCTTTTCCTGCACATTTTCAGGCTTGCCGCTTTCGGCTGCCTTTTCCTTTGCAATGGCGCGCTCACGCTCGATCACGTCAGCGTCAAGGCTGTCCGCGTTGAGCGCCTGCGGGAACATTGAGGCAATGTGCATGGCAAGCTGCTTGCCGAACGGCTCAAGCACGTCCGCAGCCAGATCGCTTTCCAGAGCGACCAGAACGCCGATCTTGCCGAGGCCCTCGGCTGCGGCGTTGTGGACGTAGGAGACGACCGCGCCCGATGTGACCGAAACGGTCTTCATGCGGCGGATCTGCTGGTTTTCGCCGATGGTTGCGACATTATCGGTCAGCTTGTCAGCCACCGTGCCGCCGTCGGGATAGGCCGCGCCTTTGAGCGCTTCCACGTCGTCCGAACCGAGCGAGACAGCCACTTGCGTGGTCTTGCGCACGAAGTCCTGAAACTGCTCGTTCTTGGCGACGAAATCGGTTTCCGAATTGACTTCAACAGCCACGCCCTTGGTGCCTTCGACAGCCACGCCGACGAGGCCTTCTGCCGCGGTCCGGCTGGACTTCTTCTGTGCCGTGGCGAGACCCTTGGCGCGCAGAGCGTCAACGGCTGCTTCGATATCGCCGCCTGCTTCCACAAGCGCCTTCTTGGCATCCATCATGCCTGCGCCGGTTTTCTCGCGCAGGGTCTTCACATCGGCGATGGAGAAATCGGCCATGAGAATTTCCTTCTTATACAGGTTGGGGCACCGGGCCCGTCTTCAACGGATGCCCGGCGCGCTAAAGAGGATTTGTGACGCGCGGTTGACGCGTCAGGGATCAAGAGTGGCTCAGGCGCCTTCGGCTGGAGCCGCTGCTTCAGCGGCAGGCTCAGGCGTGGGCTCAGCGGGAGGCTCCGCCATTGCGCCGACATCTGCGCCGGAATCGGCAACCGCACCGCCCTTACCGGCCGTCGCAGCATCGCAAATTGCCTGACAATACAAACGGACCGCGCGGCTCGCATCGTCATTGCCCGGAACCGGGAACGCGATGTTGCTGGGATCGACATTGGTGTCGAGCACGCCGATCACGGGAATGCCGAGAACAGCCGCTTCCTTGATCGCAAGGTCTTCCTTGTTAGCATCGATCACGAACATCACGTCGGGAACGCCGCCCATGTCACGGATACCGCCAAGCGAAAGCTCAAGCTTGTCGCGCTCACGCGTCAGGTTCAGAACTTCCTTCTTGGTGAGGCCGCTGGTGTCGCCCGAAAGCTGCTCTTCAAGGGTCTTGAGACGCTTGATCGA
Organism: Erythrobacter sp.; assembly: GCA_049647465.1. GTDB lineage: Bacteria > Pseudomonadota > Alphaproteobacteria > Sphingomonadales > Sphingomonadaceae > Erythrobacter. The sequence continues at coordinate 317 of JBARXS010000040.1, read as the reverse complement.
ACCACTGATCGTCTTCCAGTTGGTGAGCATGCCGCCCAGCCAGCGATGGTTGACGAAGTGCTGGCCCGAAGCGCGTGCAGCTTCGGCGATCGGCTCTTGTGCCTGACGCTTGGTTCCAACGAACAGAACCTTGCCGCCTGCGCGGACGGTCTGCTCGACGAAATCGAGAGCGCGCGCGAAGAGCGGCACAGTCTGCGACAGGTCGATGATGTGAACACCGTTGCGAGCGCCGAAAATATACGGCTTCATGCGCGGGTTCCAGCGGTGGGTCTGGTGGCCGAAATGTGCTCCGGCCTCGATCAATTGCTGCATGGTGA
>JBARXS010000039.1:0-2442 GCA_049647465.1 Erythrobacter sp. | reverse complement strand
GAAAGTCAGCGCCAGGTCCTTATCGGTCTGGGTCTGAACAAGATGCACAAGGTCGTCGAGCGTCAGGATACCCCTGAAGTTCGCGGCGCGATCGCCAAGGTCTCGCATCTGGTGCAGGTGGTTGACTAAACACCCGTGAGCCCCCGCCAACGCGGGAGCCTCCGGCCACCGGCATAACGCAAGTGGCATGAGATCCCCGCCTTTGCGGGGATTCGCAATTCAAAAGCGCGAACAAAAGCGAAAGCGAGTGCAATTATGAAACTTACAGACATCCGTGACAATGCAGGCGCCCGTAAGGGACGCATGCGTGTGGGCCGTGGTATCGGCTCGGGCAAGGGCAAGACTGCCGCGCGCGGTCAAAAGGGCCAGAAGAGCCGGTCCGGCGTTGCGGTCAAGGGCTTTGAAGGCGGCCAGATGCCGCTTCACATGCGTATTCCAAAGCGCGGCTTTAACAACCCGTTCGGCAAGGATTATGCCGAGGTGAACGTGGGCATGGTCCAGAAATGGATCGACGCCAAGAAGCTCGACGGCAAGAAAGATCTCACCGAAGAGGCTCTGCGTGAATGCGGGCTGGTTCGCGGTGGCAAGGACGGCGTGCGTCTGCTCGGCAAGGGCGAGATCACGGCCAAGGTCAAATTCGTTGTGACCGGCGCGACCAAGGGTGCAGTTGCAGCCGTGGAAAAGGCCGGTGGCAGCGTCGAAGTGACCGCACCGACCAACCTTGAAGTCAAGGCCGCAAAGGCCGAGACCAAGGCTTCGAAAAGCAAATAATCTGACAAAAGCGTAGGGCGGGGGTTCGACAATCGGGCTTCCGCTCCCTACGTATCCGCTCTGAGCCGACACGAGTTTGGCAGAAGATCAGGATTTTTAAAGCAATGGCATCACGCGCCGATAATATCGCCAGCAACCTCAACCTTGGCAATTTTGCCCAGGCTACAGAGTTGCGTCAGCGTATCTGGTTTACCCTTGGAGCGCTGATTGTTTTCCGCTTTCTGAGCTTCGTTCCGTTGCCCGGTGTGAACCCGGCGGCGTTGCAAAACCTTGCGGATCTGGGTCGGGGCGGGATCCTCGATTTGTTCAACACATTTTCGGGCGGCAGCCTTGAGCGTATGAGCCTGATCGCGCTCGGCGTGATGCCCTATATTACGGCCTCGATTGTGGTGCAGATGGCATCGGCGCTGCACCCCACGCTCTCCGCTCTCAAGAAAGAGGGCGCGACCGGACGTCAGAAGCTGAACCAGTACACCCGCTATGGCACGGTGTTCCTGTGCGCGATCCAGGGCTATTTCCTGGCCGCGGGCCTTGAGAGTTTTGCCAGCCAGTCGAATATCGCAGCTGTGGTCAGCCCCGGTTACATGTTCCGCATCGGCGCTGTGATCAGCCTTGTCGGCGGCACCATGTTCCTTTTGTGGCTGGGTGAACAGATCACCTCGCGCGGGATCGGCAATGGCGTCTCGCTCATCATCATGGCGGGCATCGTCGCGCAGTTCCCGACCTTTGCGACCAACCTGTTTGAAGGCGGTCGCACCGGTTCGATCTCTTCGGGGATCATCATTTTCTTCATCCTCATGGTGATCGGCCTCATCCTGCTGATCAGCTTTGTCGAGCGTGCTCAGCGCCGCCTGCTGGTGCAATATCCCAAGAAAGCGACGCAGCGCGGCATGGTACAGGCGGACAGCCAGTATCTCCCGCTCAAGCTGAACACGGCCGGCGTTATCCCGCCGATCTTTGCCAGCTCGCTGTTGCTGCTGCCGCTGACAATCTCGCAGTTTGCCGGCAATTCGGTCGACACCGAAAGCGGATTTGGCAGCGCGATCGTCACGCTGAACCAGTACCTTGCGCACGGTCAGCCAATCTACATGCTGCTTTATGCGATCGGGATCATCTTCTTCTGCTTCTTCTACACCGCGGTTGTCTTCAACCCCGAGGAAACGGCGGATAACCTCAAAAAGAATGGCGGGTTCATTCCCGGCATTCGCCCCGGCAAGCGGACTTCGGACTATCTCGAATATGTCCTCACCCGCATCACGGTGGTGGGTGCGATCTATCTTACATTCGTGTGCGTCGTGCCCGAATATATGATCGCGCAGACCGGCATCCCGCTGTTCCTCGGCGGAACCAGCTTGCTGATTGTGGTGAATGTGACTGTGGATACGATCACCCAGGTCCAGTCCCATCTGTTTGCCCACCAATATGACAATCTAATCAAGAAGGCCAAGTTGAAAGGCCGCAAGCGATAGCGCATGGAGGGCGTTTCAAAACAAGCGCACTGACATGATTCTGGCGTGATATTCGGGGGATGCGATGAACATCATTCTTTTGGGGCCTCCGGGCGCTGGCAAAGGTACGCAAAGCGCTGGACTGGTGGAGCGCCATTCGATGGTCCAGCTTTCTACCGGTGATATGTTGCGAGCAGCTGTGAAGGCGCAGACACCCGTTGGC